>JAODAU010000154.1 GCA_025463615.1 Microbacteriaceae bacterium
AAGATCCTCGACGAGCTGTGGGATTTCGACGCCCCCGCCGAGTCGGAGGCGCGTGTGCGCATCGAGCTCGAGCAGGGCGGCCCCTACGACGACGTGGAGCGCGCAGAGCTGAAGACCCAGCTCGCCCGGGCCCTCGGCCTGCAGGAGAAGTTCGACGAGGCTGCCGAGGTGCTTCTCGAGGTGCAGTCGGAGCAGTCGCCCTTGGTCGTCGCGCGCGAGCTGCTAGAGAGCGGCCGCATCATCAACTCCGCGGGGCGGCCGGATGACGCCGCTCCCCTGTTCCAGCGCTCGGCCGAGATCTGCGAGGAGGCCGGGCTCACCTTCCTCGCGATCGACGCGCTGCACATGCTCGCGATCGCCCGGCCCGACGACGCGGAGGACTGGACGGCGCGCGGGGTGACGCTGGCCGAGGCATCCGACGACCCGCGAACGCAGCGCTGGCTCATCACGCTGCACAACAACCTCGGCTGGAACCGGTTCGACTCGGGCGAGTTCGACGGCGCCATCGCCGAGCTCACGGAGGCGGCGCGCTGGGCGGATGCCGTGGGCACGCCCGAGCAGCAGCAGTGGTCGCAGGAGGCGCTGGCCGAGGTGACCGCGGTCGCCGAGAGCGACGACGAGGCGTAAGACCGGTCAGCGGAGGGCGGTCGTCGCGCGGTCGCGGCCCAGGAGGTCGCGGTGCGACGCGATCGCGGTCCAGCCGTCGGCGCGCAGCAGTTCGGCGATCGCCGCAGCCTGCAGCTCGCCGTGCTCGAGCACGAGCGTGCCGCCCGGGTGCAGCAGCCGGCGCGCGGTCTGCGAGACGGTGCGAACGACATCCAGGCCGTCCTCGCCGCCGTAGAGCGCGTGCTCTGGGTCGAACAGGCGCACCTCGGGGTCGCGCGGCACGGCGCCCAGCGGGATGTACGGCGGGTTCGAGATGACCACGCTGACGGTGCCATCGAGCTCCGGGAGCGCGTCGGCGAGGTCGATGAACACGGGTCGCGCGTTCTCCGGCGCGATGCGGCGGAAGTTCTGCTTGGCCCACACGAAGGCGAGCGGCGAGTTCTCGACGCCGTAGACGCGGGCGTACGGCACCTCGGTCGCCATCGCCAACGCGATCGCCCCGCTGCCGGTGCCCAGGTCGACCCCGATCGGTTCGGGGCTCGCGGATGCCGCCAGCGAATCGATCGCGTACTGCGCCACCACCTCGGTCTCCGGCCGCGGCACGAAGACGCCCGGGCCGACGGCCAGCTCGATCGTGCGGAACGGCGCCCTGCCGGTGATGTGCTGCAGCGGCTCGCGCGCGGCGCGGCGCTCGACCAAGCCGAGAACCTCGACGGTGTCCTCGGCGGAGAGCGCGGCATCCGTCACGGACTTCGCCTGCACCTGCCCGCGGCCGATGCCGAGCACGTGGCCGACGAGCAGCTCCGCGTCGACCTCGGGGGTGGGAACGCCGGCGTGGGTGAGCACCTCGACGGCGCGTGCGAGCACCTGGGACATGGTGTTACTCATCGATGAAGTCTCGACGAGCTCAGGGCGGCGCTCGACGAGCTCGATCCGCTCAAGCGTCAGCGCCGAGGGCCGCCAGCTGTGCTTCCTCGTCGGCCTCGATGCACGACTGGATCACCGGCTCGAGCGCGCCGTTCATCACCTGGTCGAGGTTGTACGCCTTGTAGCCCGTGCGGTGATCCGCGATGCGGTTCTCCGGGAAGTTGTAGGTGCGGATGCGCTCGGACCGGTCCATCGTGCGGATCTGGCTCTTGCGCACCGCCGACGCCTCCGCGTCGATCTCCTCCTGCTGGCGCGCCAGCACCCGGGCGCGCAGCACGCGCATGCCGGCCTCGCGGTTCTGCAGCTGCGACTTCTCGTTCTGCATGGCCACGACGATGCCGGTCGGGAGGTGGGTGATGCGCACCGCGGAGTCGGTAGTGTTGACCGACTGGCCACCGGGGCCGGACGACCGGTACACGTCGATCTTGAGGTCGTTGGGGCTGATCTCCACCTCTTCGGGCTCGTCGACCTCGGGGAAGACGAGCACCCCCGCGGCGGACGTGTGGATGCGGCCCTGCGACTCGGTCGCCGGCACGCGCTGCACGCGGTGCACGCCGCCCTCGTACTTGAGGTGCGCCCAGACGCCCTCAGCCGGGTCGGTGGAGTTTCCCTTGATGGCGAGCTGGACATCCTTGTAGCCGCCGAGGTCGCTCTGCGTCTGCTCGAGGATCTCGGTCTTCCACTTCTTGGACTCCGCGTAGTGCAGGTACATGCGCAGCAGGTCGGCGGCGAACAGCGCGGACTCCGCGCCGCCCTCCCCCATCTTGATCTCCATGATCACGTCGCGACCGTCGTTCTCGTCGCGCGGGATCAGCAGGCGGCGCAGCCGCTCCTCGATGACGTCGAGCTCCGCCTGGAGGGCGGGGAGTTCGGCCGCGAACGACTCGTCCTCCGCCGCCATCTCGGTAGCAGCGGCAACGTCATCCGTCAGCGCCTGCCACTGGGTGTAGGCGTCGACGATCCGGCTGAGCTCGGCGTAGCGCCGATTGACTTTCTTGGACCTGGCCGGGTTGGAGTGGAGTTCAGGGTCAGCGAGCTGCCCCTGGAGTTCCTCATGC
>JAODAU010000175.1 GCA_025463615.1 Microbacteriaceae bacterium
GGCCGCCGCCGCCGAGAACCTGCTGGTGAGCGGCCTCGCAGGGTTCCGTCATGAGGCGTTCGACGGGCCGCACCTCGACGCGCTCGTGGTCAACTACTCGGCGCTCTCCGACAGCGCGTGGGAGGGCGCGCTCGCGGCGCTCTGCCGCGTGGTGGGTTCCGCGAACTAGCCGGCCAGCGACTGGTTGCCGATCACCGACAGCAGCTGCAGCTTCTGGTGGCTCTCGGTGCCCGGCGTCGCGGTGAAGACGAGCAGCGACTGGCCCTGCTCGTGGTCGTGGAGCAGCTGGCACTGCACAGTGATCTCCCCGACCTCCGGATGCTGCAGCCGCTTCTCGTAGGAGTGCACGCTGTTGACCTCGTGCGTGGCCCACAGCTCGGCGAACTCCGGGCTCTGCTCGAGCAGTGCGTCAACGATCGCGCCGACGCGCGACGTCGCCCCGTACTTCGCGAAGGCCGCGCGGGTGTCTGCGGTCACGCCGCGAGAGAACGCCGCGTGGTCCTCGGTCGGGTAGACCTCGCGAGCGGCCGGATCGGTGAACCAGCGGTAGACGATGCTGCGCGACATCCCGGTCAGCGCGGTCTCGTCACCGAACAGGGCCCGCGCCGGCCCGGTCTGCACGAGCACCTCGCCGAGCTCGCTGATCACCTGCGCCGGCGTGTCCTGCAGGCGGTCGAGCACCCGCATGATGCCGGGCGAGATGTGCTCGCCGCGCAGCGCCCGCACCGGCGCGTTGTGGCCGCCGAGGCGGAACAGGTGGTCGCGTTCGTCGAGGGTGAGGCGGAGCCCACGAGCGATCGAGGCGAGCATCTGCTCGGATGGCTGGGGCCCGCGGGCCTGCTCGAGGCGGCTGTAGTAGTCGACGGACATGTCGCACAGCGCGGCGACCTCCTCGCGGCGGAGCCCCTCGGCGCGACGCCGGGATCCACGGCTGAGGCCGACATCCTCGGGCTGAAGCGCCTCGCGGCGGCGGCGCAGGAAGTCCGCGAGCTGCTCTCTGTCCATGGTCCAGTGTCCGTGCATGGTGGCGCTCACACAAGCGCGGCGGGGAAGTTCACACCGACCAGCCGCTCGGAGAGCTCCCACATCCTGCGGCCGTCCTCGGCGCCGGCGAGGCGACCGTAGAGGGGCTCCTCGGCCGGGGCGCCGCCCAGGTGATTGAACCCCTTCGGGCCGTAGAGGTGGCCGCCCTCGGCGTCCGGGCTGGTCGCCGCGTAGACCGCGGGCAGCGCCGCCGACTCGGGCGTGCCGAAGAGCAGCCCCATGGCCGACATCGTGCGGATGACCCGCACCCCCATCGTGTCCCGCGGCCTCCCCATCTGCGGCTGGGCCGCGAGCAGGTTGGTGGGCGAGATCCCGGGGTGCGAGAGGGTGCTCCGGATGCCCCATCCGCCCGCCTCGCTGCGGCGCTGCAGCTCCACGGCGAACAGCCCGAGCGCGATCTTGGAGTGGCTGTACGACCTGAACCCGTTGTAGCCGTGCTCCCAGTTCGGGTCGTCCCAGTTGACCGCGTGCTGGTTGGCCGAGAGGCTCACCTGGCTGGTCACGCGGGCGTCGCGCAGCAGCGGCAGCAGCCGCGCGGCGAGCGCGAAGTGCCCGAGGTGGTTGGTGGCGAACTGCAGCTCGTAGCCGTCGACGGTGACCTGGCGCGTGGGCGGCGTCATGACGCCGGCGTTGTTCACGAGGATGCCGATCGGACGCCCCTCCGCCAGCAGCTCGTCGGCGAGCCCGGCCACCGACTCCAGCGACGACAGGTCGAGGTCGCGCACCGAGAGTCGCGCGGCGGGGGTCTGCTCCAGGATGCGGCGGGCCGCGGCATCCCCCTTGGCGCGGGTGCGCACGGGCATCAGCACCTCGGCGCCGGCGCGGGCGAGGCGGGCGGCGATGTTCAGCCCGATGCCGTCGCTCGCCCCGGTGACGAGCGCGAGAGTTCCGGTGAGGTCGGGGACGGTGATGTCGATGGGTGTGCGTGGCATGGGAGGCTCTTTCGTTCGGTTGCTGTACCCATGCTGCGCGCTGTGCGGATCCGCGTTCAGGGCCGCCTTATCCACGGATCGCCGGTCCCCCGCTGAGGGCGGTCAGCCCACGTCGCCCCGGGCCCGCGCCAGCAGCGACAGCGCGGCGGGCGGGAGCACCGTCGACACCGCATCCACCGCCGACCGCAACTGGTCCACTGACGAGACGCCCACCACCGGGATCACGTGCACAGCACGCTGCACCATCCAGGCCAGGACGGCCTGCCCGGCATCGAGCCCGGTCGCCGCAGCCACCTCGGCGAGCGTGCGGAGCTGCTCCTCGGTACGCTCGGTGCGATACGTCTCAGGCACCTGCCGGTCCGACCGGCTGTACGCGCCGCCGAGCAGGGACGTGAATCCGAGCAGGGCGACGCCCTCCGCAGCGCTGAGCGCTTCGAGATCCTCGTCGACGAGCTGCTGGGGAAAGAAGTCCGCGTCGTCGCGCGGCTCGAGATAGCTGAACCGCTGCTGGGCGGCGACGTAGCGCGGTCCATCGCCGGCCGCCACGAGCGCCTCGGCGAGACGGGGCGCTGTCACGTTGCTACAGGCGATGTGGCGTGCGGTCCCCCGCGTCACCTCATCCTGGAGTGCGCCCACCGTCTCCTCCATCGGAACACGCGTGTCGTCGATGTGGGCGTAAAGGATGTCGAGGTGATCGACCCTGAGCCGGCGCAGGCTGTCGTCGACCTGACCCCGCACAGCCCCGGCCGAGAGTCCGAGCATGTCGTCGAACCCGGCCGATCCCGGTCGCGGGCGCGCGCCGATCTTGCTCGCGATGGTGACCCGGTCACGCGCGCCCGGCCGCGCGACGAGCCAGCCGCCGATCACTGTCTCGGACTCGTCGCCCGTGCCGCCGGGGGCCCAGAAGGCGTAGTTGTTCGCTGAGTCGAGCACGGTCGCACCGAGGTCGAGCGCGGCATCGAGGATGCCCACCGCGACTGCGCGCTCGACCCGCGTGCCGAAGTCCAGGGTGCCGAGTGCGAGAGGCGGGACAAGCGGTCCCGACCGGCCAAGTCGAATGGTCTGCATGACAATCCAGCCTGCAGCTTCGAGCGCGCTCTAAGTCAAGCGACGCGCATCGTCGCGCCCGCGCGCTCGGCGAACGCCCGCGCGGTGGCCGCGATGGCGCGCTCCATCGCACGTACCGCGGCGGTCGGCGCGACATCCGCGGGGCGGGCGAGGCTGATCGTGCGGGTGAGGGTGGGCTCGCCGAGCCGCACCGAACGCAGCGCCGGGCGGTCGATCAGCACCATCGCCGGCACGATCGCGACCCCGAGGCCCCGTTCGACGAAGCGCAGCACGGCATCCATCTCGGCGCCCTCGAGCACCACCTCCGGCGTGAGGGCCGCGGCGGCGAAGGCGGCATCCGTGGCCCCGCGGAGGTCGTAGGTCGAGCTGAAGACGACCTGCGGGAGCCGCGCGACCTCGGCGAGGGACACGATCTCGCCCTCGGTCACCGGCGCGGAACCCGCGGACGAGATGACCACCAGCTCCTCGACGAGCAGCGGCGTCACCGTGAGCCGATCCGTGGATGCCGCGCCCGAGGTCGTGATGAGCGCCAGGTCGAGCTCGCCCGCGCCGAGCTCGTCGAGCAGCCGGCGCGAGCCCTGCTCCGAGAGGTGCAGCTCGATCGCCGGGTGCTCGGCGTGGAACGCCCCAAGCGCCTCCGCGACGAGGCTGATGCTGAGCGTCGGAGTCGCGCCGAGCCGCACCCGCCCGCGCTGCAGGCCGGCGAGTTCGCCGAGCTCGCGCCGCACGGACTGCGCGTCGGCGAGCATCCTGCGAGCCAGCGGCAGCAGGGCCTCGCCCGCGGGGGTGAGCCGGTTCGCGCCGCGGGATCTCGTGAACAGGTCGGCGCCCAGGTCGGCCTCCAGCGCGGCGATCTGGCGGCTCAGCGAGGGTTGCGCCAGGTGCAGTTGCTCGGCGGCCCGGGTGAAGTTTCCGACCTGTGCGATCTCCACGAAGCCGCGCAACTGGTCCAGGTTCACAGTCATAGCCTACGCGCATCGTCACCACTATAAACATGCATTGGAGTGATCGCGCGTGCGTGCCTAGCGTCGAATCATGACTACTTCCGAACGCCAGATCTCCACCACCGTGCTCGTGATCGGCACCGGCGGCTCCGGACTCCGCGCCTCCATCGAGCTGGCGGAGGCCGGCGTCGACGTGCTCGCCGTGGGCAAGCGCCCCAAGTCCGACGCGCACACCTCCCTCGCGGCCGGCGGCATCAACGCGGCCCTCGCCACCATGGATGCCGACGACAGCTGGCAGCAGCACGCCGCAGACACCCTCAAGGAGAGCTACCTCCTCGCCAACCCCCACACGGTCGAGATCGTCACCTCGGGCGCGGCCCGCGGCATCGAGGACCTGGAGCGCTACGGCATGCCGTTCGCCCGCGAGGCCGACGGTCGCATCTCGCAGCGCTTCTTCGGCGCGCACACCTATCGGCGCACCGCCTTCGCCGGCGACTACACGGGGCTGGAGATCCAGCGCACACTGATCAACCGCGCCGCGCAGCTCGACATACCGATCCTCGACACCGTCTACATCACCCGCATCCTGGTCAACGACGAGGGCGCGGTCTTCGGCGCGTACGGCTTCGACCTCGAGGACGGCACCCGCTACCTCATCCACGCGGACGCCGTGATCCTCGCGGCCGGCGGCCACAACCGCATCTGGCGGCGTACCTCGTCGCGGCGCGACGAGAACACGGGCGACTCTTTCCGACTGGCGGTCGAGGCCGGCGGCCGCCTGCGCGACCCCGAGCTGGTGCAGTTCCACCCGTCGGGCATCATCGAGCCGGAGAACGCGGCCGGCACCCTCATCAGCGAGGCGGCGCGGGGCGAGGGCGGCATCCTCACCAACGCTCTCGGCGAGCGCTTCATGGCGCGCTACGACCCGGAGCGCATGGAGCTCTCCACCCGCGACCGCGTCGCGCTGGCCTGCTACACCGAGATCAAGGAGGGGCGCGGAACGCCGAACGGGGGCGTGTGGCTGAGCGTGGCGCACCTGCCGCGCGAGACGATCATGACCCGCCTGCCGCGCGTCTACCAGACCATGCTCGAGCTGCAGATGCTGGACATCACCAAGGACCCGATCGAGATCGCGCCCACCGCGCACTACTCGATGGGCGGCGTCTGGGTGCGGCCCGACGACCACTCGACGGATGTCTCCGGCCTCTACGCGATCGGCGAGGCCTCCAGCGGCCTGCACGGCGCGAACCGCCTCGGCGGCAACTCGCTGATCGAGCTGCTCGTGTTCGGGCGGATCGTGGGACAGGCCGCCGCCGCGTACTCCGCGGCCCTGCCCGCCCAGCGGCGCTCGGCATCCGCCGTGGCCGTCGCGCGCGAGGAGATCGCCAACCTGCTCGCCGCGGACGGCACCGAGAACGTGCGTGCGCTGCAGCGCGCCATCCGCAACACGATGACCGAGCACGCCGGGGTGGTGCGCGACGAGGAGGGCCTGCTCGCCGGTCTCGCCGAGCTCGACGCGATCGAGGCGCGCATCGCCGACATCGGCGTGCACCCCGACATCGCCGGCTTCCAGGACCTGGCGCACGCCTTCGACCTTCGGTCGGCCGCGCTGGCCGCCCGGGCCACCCTCGAGGCGGCGCTCGAACGCCGGGAGACCCGCGGATGCCACAACCGCTCCGACTACCCCGAGCTCGACGAGTCGCTGCAGGTCAACCTGGTCTGGTCGCCCTCGACCGGCATCACGCGGGAGCAGATCCCGCAGATCCCGGCCGAGATCGCCGAGCTCATGCGCGACGTGTCGGTGGCGGGCAAGCTGGTGGAGTAACCCGAGACGTGTGAGGCCGGCGGCGACCGGCGGTGGGACCGTGGGGCATGACCTCAGAATCGCCGATCGTCGTCGGGGTGGACGGCTCCCCGAGTTCAGTCCTCGCCTTCCAGGAGGGCGCACGGCTCGCCGGCGCCCTCGGAGTGCCGCTCGTGGCGGTGACGGCCTGGCGCTATCCGCCGTTCTTCGGCAGGCAGCCGGGGGCGGCGTGGTCGCCGGAGACGGATGCCAACGACATCCTCGATCACGCCATCAACGACGCGTTCGGGGAGGCACCGCCCGAGGGGCTCGCGACCGAGGCGCGGCACGGCTACCCGGTCGACGTGCTGCTCGACGCCGCGAAGTCGGCGCGGATGCTCGTGGTCGGCAACCGCGGGCGCGGCGGCTTCTCCGGCCTGATGCTCGGCTCGGTCAGCGCGAAGCTGGCAGAGTACGCGGCGTGCCCGGTGCTGATCATCCACGACGACGCGGGCGTTGCGCGCGGGTCGAGCGAACCCGAGTGGGCCGACAGCTGACGCCGGGCTAACCGACCGCGCCGCGGAACCCGTCCGCCCGCTCGTGCACCTCCGCGAGCAGCCCGTCCGCGCGCTCCGTCTCCACTCGGGCGAGCACTCCGTAGAACGACGCGTTCTCCCCCGCCGACGTGGCATCCCTCGCCACCGACTCCAGCTCGGCCACGAACAGCTGCGCGTCGCGATGATCGCCGACGGCGTCCTGCAGCTTCGACGCCTCGGCTGCCAGTCGTGCCCAACGCGCGCCGAACAGCGCGGCCGGGCCCTCGGTCAGCGCCTCGGTCACGTAGCGGAACCGCCTGACCGCCTTGCGCGCGTCGTGGATGCTGGTGGCGTCGCGATCGTCGACGCGCTCGAGCCGCTTCCCCGCCCGCCGTGCCTCGTGCGCGAGCGCCCGCCGCAGCACCTTGCGTGGCGGGCCGCCGAATCCCGGCGCGACCGGCGGCCGGGTGACCAGCGCCTCGAGCTCGTCGAGCGTGCGGAAGTACTCCGCACCGCCGAGGTAGACGAGGATGTCCGCGCGGGCGGCGGCTTCGTCGCTGCGTCGCGCGGCGACGAGCCGGGTCCGCAGCTCGCCCGGGAACCCCGCCCCCACATCGCCCGACAGCGCCTCCTCGGCCCGCTCCCGCATCACCTGCGCGGTGCGCGCGGGCTCGAGCACCCGCACCAGCGTGGAGACCCGATCCCGCAGCGGATCCGTCACCGAGCGCTCCAGCACCGGCCTGAAGGCGGCGAGCAGGGCCCGCGTGCGGCCCGCGGCCTTGCGCAGGTCGTGCACCCCGTCGTCGTCCCCGGCCCGCACCGCGGCGTCGGCCTCCAGCAGCGTCCCGATCACGTCGTCGAGCGCGACGAGCGCGAACTCGCCGGCCACCCGCGGCGGCTGGCAACGGGGCGAGGGCCGCTCCCCGAGGGCGCGCGCGATCTTGGACCCCCAGGCGGATGCCGTGGCCCCGGCCCCCAGGAGCGGCGCCTCCAGCCGGTCGAGCAGCGCCTCGGCATCCTCGTCGGAGTCCGGCTCGACCACGAGCTCGACCTCCCACTCGCGCCACACGCGCAGCTCGCCGGTGAGCGCGTCGCTCGCCTCGACGTGGTCGTCGGCGAACTCGGCGACCTCCCGGTCGTCGTCGAGGAGCGGGACGGTCGTGCGCCGGTTGCGGATCGTGGCGATGGGCGCCAGCGGATGGTCGCGCACGATGCCGCGGATCGACTCGAGCAGCTCCGCCGGCGGATCGTCCGAGAGCGGCGCGTGCTCCTCGCGGTGGTAGCGGCCCTGCTCCCGCTTGATGTGCCAGCCCGCGTCCGGCCCGCCCTCGCGGCGCCGCAGCGCGATCCCGTGCCGCGCGAGCGCCTGGTCGGGGGTGTCGAAGTAGGTGGTGCGCAGCTCGTCGACGGTGAGCCGGTCGACCGGCATCCCGGCGAACGGCGGCGGCGCGACGGTCGCCTCGACGTCGTATTTACGTTCGCGCTCGATGCTGATGGCTGGTTCGCTCACTGCCGTTCCCTCGCTCCGTTGAGAGGGAGTGTCGACGCCTGTCGCGCTCGGGTCAAGACGCTCTCGGTCAGCTTTTCGCTGCCGCCGAGGAGACGATCGAGGCGAATGCCGCGTCGAGCGACTCAGCGAGCGTCGTCGGCTCGTTGAGGTAGCCGCTCACCATCGCGCCGTCGCGGAGGATCACGAGCTGCCGCGCGACGGAGTCGATGTCCGTCACACCGGCGTCGGACGCGATGCCCGCGAACTGCTCGCGCACCCAGGCGCGATGGGCGTCGACGGCCTTCCGCACCGGGTCGGACGGGTCCGAGAACTCGGCCGCCGCGTTGATGAACGGGCAGCCGCGGAATCCGGGGCTGCAGCTCGCCGACCCGATGCCGGTGGCGAGCGCGCGCAGGGACTGCATCGCGTCGTCGTGGCGCGCGGACAGCATCCAGTTGCGCTCCTGGGCCGCCTGGCCCTCGAGGTAGGCGACGACCAGGTCGCTCTTCGAGCGGAAGTGGCGGTAGAACGTCACCTTGGTGATGCCGACGGCCTCGATGATGCGGTCGGCGCTGGTCGCGCGGATGCCCTGGCTGTAGAACAGGCCGCTCGCGGCCTCGAGGATGCGGGCGCGGGTCGGCGCCGGCGTCGTCTGCGTCATCCTGTGCTCCTCCCGGGTTGCCAATGTCGTGATGGTCAGCTTAGAGTCGCTGATGTAGACGTACTAGTAACTCTACCTGTCGAAAGAGAAACCATGACCTCCACCACCGCCGCTGCGCCCTCGACATTCGGCTCCGCGCTCCGTCGCCTCTACT
>JAODAU010000197.1 GCA_025463615.1 Microbacteriaceae bacterium
GACGATCCTCGTCCCCGAGGGCAACGTTTACGCCGAGCGCCTCAAGGCCGCGGCCGCCGGGCTGCCGACCTCCTCGAACGGCGGCTACGCGCTGCTCGACAAGATGGGCGTCACCTCGAGCGAGTTCCAGCAGGACGTCACCTATAAGCGCGCACTCGAGGGCGAGCTCGCCTCGACCATCGAGGCGATGCAGGGCGTGAAGGTCGCGTCGGTGAAGCTGGCGATCCCGAAGGACACCGTCTTCGTGAGCGAGAAGGCCGACCCCACGGCATCCGTCTTCATCGAGACACAGAGCGGCGTGACGCTGAACGACGACCAGGTCCAGGCCATCGTTCACCTCACGTCGGCCTCCGTCGACGGCATGAAGGCGGCGGATGTCTCGGTGATCGACTCGAAGGGCATCGTGCTCTCCGCGGCCGGCACCGACGGCACGGGCGGCGGCAGCAAGGCCGCGAGCGACTACGAGACCCGGGTGCAGTCCTCGGTGCAGGCGATGCTCGACAAGGTCGTCGGCCCCGGCAACTCCACCGTCGTGGTGGCGGCGGACCTCAACCTCGAGTCGGGGTCGAAGACGTCGGAGACATACACGACGCCCGACAACGCGCCGGCCATCAACGAGTCGACGACCACCGAGCGCGACGGCAGCGGCAGCACCGACGGCACATCGGCGGGGGTGCTCGGGCCGGACAACATCGCGGTGCCGAGCGGCACGTCGACAGACGCTCCCGCGTCATCCGGCAGCACCACCACCGACAACGGCATCACCTCGCAGCAGGTCACCAAGAACAACGCCATCAACAAGGTGACCGAGCAGACCACCATCCCGGCAGGCGAGCTCACCAAGCAGACCGTCTCGGTGGCCATCAACTCGGCCGCCGCGAAGAACGTGAACGTGAAGGACATCACCTCGCTTGTAAATGCCGCTGCGGGCATAGACAAGACGCGCGGCGACAGCGTGAGCGTGCAGATGGTGAGCTTCAACGCCGCGGGAGCCGTCGCTGCGGCCAGCCAGCTTGCCGAGCAGCAGAAGGCGGAAGCGGCCGACCGCACGGCCGACCTCATCAAGACCGGCCTCATCATCCTGGGCATCTCGCTCCCGGCGATCATCATCGCCATCATGATCCTGCGCCGGGCACGCAAGCGGGCGCAGGAGCTGCAGGAGGCCCGGGACCTGGGCGAGCTCGACGAGCTGCGCGCCATGATGACCGACCAGACGGTGCCCATGGAACTCACCCCGCCGGTGGCGCCGAACGCGCTCACCTACACGCAGCTGCCGCCCATCGAGCCGGGCGACGCCGATCGCAAGCGCGCCGAGATCGACGCCCTCGCCGGTGCCGACCCCGCCCGCACCGCCGAGATCCTGCGCGGATTCATGGATGACAGGCAGCCCGTATGAGCGCGTCGCCCGCCACGCTGAGCGGCACCCAGAAGGTCGCCGTCGTGCTCATGAACATGGACCCGAAGCGCGCGGCCGAGGTCATGAAGCAGTTCAACGAGGCCGAGGCCGAGGAGATCGCGGCGGAGCTCATCCGCCTGCGCCGCGTCGACACCGTCGTCTCCGAGCGCACGGTCGCCGAGTTCCACGAGCTCACCATGAAGGGCGGGCGCAACTCCCGCGGCGGCCGCGACTTCGCCTCCTCGCTGCTCGAGGCATCCTTCGGGTCGGAGCGCGCCGCCGGCGTGCTCAACCGGGTCGCCTCGTCGATGGCGGGCCGCGCGTTCGAGTTCCTCGACAGCGCCGAGCCGGGCCAGCTGGTCACGCTTCTCGACGGCGAACTGCCGCAGACCGTCGCCCTGGTGCTCGCGCACCTGCGGCCCGAACACGCCTCGCCCGTGCTCGCGGGCCTCGGCGACGACATCCGCGCCGACGTCGCCCAGGCCATCGGCACCATGGGCAGCGCATCGCCCGAGGCCGTGCGCGTGGTGGCCGACACCCTCAAGGTGCGGGCGAGCGCCGTGGTGACCTCCCGCGAGATGAACGACGTGGTCGGCGGCATCCAGCCGCTGGTCGACATCATCAACCGGTCGGACGTCTCCACCGAACGCCAGCTGCTCGACAGCCTCGACTCGCTCGACCCGGCCCTGGCCGAGGAGGTGCGCTCGCGCATGCTCACCTTCGCCGACATCGTCAAGTTCGACCGCAAGGACGTGCAGCAGGTGCTGCGCGGCATCGACGCGAGCGTGCTCGCGGTGGCGATGAAGGGCTCGACCGAGCAGGTCATCGAGGTGATCCGCTCGAACATCTCGGAGCGCCTCCGCACCATCCTCGAGGAGGAGATCGAGGCCCTCGGGCCGGTGCGCATCAGCCAGGTGGAGGAGGCGCGCGCCGAGGTCGTGCGCGCGATCCGCGACCTCGAGGCCGAGGGTGCCATCACCATCCACCGGGGAGATGACGAGCAGTATGTCGCCTGACCAGAATTTCGCAACGCTGAGCTTCCCCACCCTGCGCACCGACCGGCAGGACGAGATGGATGCCCGCTCCCGCGCCGTCGGCCACTCGGCCGGCTACGCGGCCGGCCTGCGCGCCGCCAACGACGAGCTCGCGGCGCACATCGCGCGACTCGACGCGGAGCACGCGGCCGAGATCCGGCACGGCCAGGCCCGGCTGGACCGCGCGATCGAACTGCTGGCGGCATCCGCCGCGGCGCTCGACGCGCGCGCCCTGCCCGTGCTGGCCGAGGTGCAGGATGTGCTGGCCGAGAACGCGCTCGACCTCGC
>JAODAU010000200.1 GCA_025463615.1 Microbacteriaceae bacterium
CTTGAGACAACGGCGCCGAAACTGATCGAGCCGTCGGAATTGCCGCTGAACGACGTGAAGGCGCGCACCGACTCGGGGTCGGAGACGAGGATCCACAGCAGCGGCAGCAGGGCGAGGGCGAGCCACATGGGCGTGGTCCAGAAGTGCAGGCGCTCCAGTGCACGCATGCCGTAGATGACGATCGGGATCACGACCACGGTCGAGATGAGATAGCCGAGCCACGGCGGCGTCCCCGTCGCCACCTGCAGCCCCTGCGCCATGATGGCGCCCTCCAGGGCGAAGAAGATGCAGGTGAAACCCGCGAAGACCACTGTTGTGATGATCGAGCCGTAGTAGCCGAATCCCGAGCCGCGGGCGATGAGGTCGAGGTCGAGGTTGTAGCGGGCGGCGTAGTAGGCGACGGGCACGCCCACGATGATGATGATGACCGACGCGAACAGGATGCCGAGCACGGCGTTGGCGGTGCCGTGGTCGATGCCGACGCTCGCGCCGATCGAGAAATCGGCGAGGAACGCGATGGACCCGAGGGCGGTCGCGCCGACGGAGGCCGCGCTCCAGCGCCGGAAGGTGCGCGGCACATATCGGAAGGCATAGTCCTCGAGGCTGTCCTCCGCGGCCGCGCGCGCGTTGCCTGTTCTGCTCACAATGGCATCCCCTCACGCGCTAGGCGTGGGGCATCTTCCGGGTCCGTTGTTACGACAGCATTGCAGGCCGGAAAACGGCAATGTCAGCTCAGATCGCCATTGCGGCTCGCACGGTGGAGATGGCTGCCGAGCCCCCCTCATCGGTCTGTGTGACGAAGCCCGAGGCGAGCACGACGTAACGCTCAGCGGCCTCGAGGGCGAAGCCGATGTGCTGCTCGACGAGCAGCACATTGATGCCCTCGCTGGCCAGCTGCACGATGGTGTGCTCGATCTCGGCGACGATCGTGGGCTGGATGCCCTCGGTCGGCTCGTCGAGGATGAGCAGCTTCGGCTCGGTGATCAGGGCGCGGGCGATCGCGAGCTGCTGGCGCTGCCCGCCCGAGAGCAGGCCTGCCTTCCGGGCTGCGAACTGCTCCAGTGCGGGGAAGCGAGCCAGTTGCGCGTCGATAAGGGCCTTGCCGCCCCGGCGCCCGTCGGCGACGAGCTGCAGATTCTCGAGCGTGGTGAGCTGGCCGAACGCCTGCTGACCCTGCGGCACGTACGCCATGCCGCGAGCGACGCGCTTGTTGGGGGCCAGCGACGCGATGTTTTCGCCGTCGAAGAACACGCGGCCCTTCGTCGGCTTGATGAGCCCGATCGCGACACGCAGCAGCGTCGTCTTGCCGGCGCCGTTGTGGCCGAGCACGGCCACGACCTTCCCGGCCGGCACCGTCACCCCGTGCAGCACCCGCGTGCGCCCGTAGCCGGCCTCGATGTCGGTGAGCTCAAGCATGTCAGTCCTCCTCCTGCTTCTGCGTCCCGGCTGCCATCTCCGGCGAGCTTGCGAGCCGGACAGTTGACATCGTCGGCGAGCTTGCGAGCGCGACGGCTGCCTCTTCGGGCACGACCGACATGGCGGCCGTGGTCGCGGCTCCCGCAGTGCCGAGGTAGACCTCCTGCACCTTGGGGTCGGCCTGCACCTCGGCCACCGTGCCTTGCGAGAGCACCTTGCCCTGGTGCAGCACCGTCACGCGCGTGGCAAAGCGGCGCATGAAGTCCATGTCGTGCTCGACCACCAGCACAATGCGCTTCGCCGCGACGCGCTGCAGGAGCTCGCCGGTCGCGGTGCGCTCGTCGTGGCTCATACCGGCGACGGGTTCGTCGAGCAGCAGCACCCTCGCGTCCTGCACGAGCAGCATCGCAATCTCCAGCCACTGCTTCTGGCCGTGCGACAGGATGCCAGCCGGCGTGGCGAGCTCGCCGGCGAGTCCTGTCTCCTCAAGCGCCCGCACGATCGCCGGGTCGACGCCACGCCGGGTCCGTAGCAGCGAGGTCCAGTGGCGGTGGCGTCCGGCGGCGATGTCGAGATTCTGCAGCACCGAGAGCTCGTTGAAGACGCTCGCGGTCTGGAACGTGCGGCCGACCCCGAGTCGGACGATCTTGTGCACCGGCCTGCCGAGCAGCTCCTGCTCGCCGAGCCTCGCCGACCCGGTGGCCGCAGAGAGCCCCGTGATGGCGTCGATGCAGGTCGTCTTGCCGGCACCGTTCGGGCCGATGAGGAACCGGACCTCGCCAGGGTGCGCGTCGAAGGAGACGCCGCCGACCGCGACGAAGCCCGAGAACTCGACGTGGAGGTCCGTGACGACGAGCGAGTCGCCTGAGGAAGTGGGCCCGGTCACGACTTCGCCTCCTCGAGCTGCAGGGCGGCGGTCGCCGCTGCGGGCTGTTCGCCCGGGCCCCAGCGCGGTGCCGTGAACCTGGCCAGCACCGACGACAGTCCTTTCGGCAGGAAGAGGATGACGACGATGAACAGCAGGCCGATGATGTAGGTCCAGCCCTCGGGCAAGGTGGAGCCGAGGCTCGACTGCCCCCAGCCGACCGCCATCGCGCCGAGCGCGGGGCCGAAGAGCGAGGCGCGGCCGCCGAAGGCAACGCCCGCGATCATGAGGATCGAGGCGGCAGCACCGATCTCGGCCGGAGTGATGATGCCGACGATGGGCACGAACATCGCTCCGCCGATGCTGGCCATCAGCGCAGCACCGACGAAGGCGACGAGTTTGATGTTGGCCGGGTCGTAGCCGAGGAAGCGCACGCGCTCCTCGGCGTCCCGGGTGGCGACGAGGAGCTCACCGAAGCGGCTGCGGTAGAGCTGCCACACCACGAGCAGGCACACGACGAGCAGCCCGGCCGTGATGAGGTACACCATGTTCCTGTTCGCCGGGTCCTTCAGCACGAAACCGAAGAAGTACTTGAAGTCGCTGAGTCCGGTGTCACCGCCGGTCTCGCGGATCGTGGAGCTGATCAGGGTGGCGAGCGCGACGGCGAGCGCCTGCGTCAGGATCGCGAGGTACGCGCCCTTCACGCGGCGCTTGAACAGCGCGTAGCCGAGGATGCCGGCCGCGATCACCGGGAGCAGCACGATCGCCAGCAGGGTGAACGCCGTGCTGCGGAACGGCTCCCAGAACGCCGGGAGCGGCGCGAGCGGGTCGTAGAGCACCATGAACCCCGGGACCCCGTCACCGGCGGACTCCAGCGTGAGGTGCATGGCCATCGAGTAGGCACCGAGGGCGAAGAACACCCCCTGCCCCATCACGAGCATCCCGCCGCGGCCCCACGCCAGGCCGATACCGACGGCGGCCATCGCCCAGCAGCAGTACTTGCCGAGGTTGCTGAGCCAGTGATCGGTGAGCACGAGGGGGGCGACCGCGAGGAGCAGGACGGCGAACACCCCGATGCCGGAGAGGGAAAGCCAGGGCTTCAGTTTGGTCATACCAGACTCCTGGTTCGCACCGTGAACAGGCCCTGCGGGCGCACCTGCAGGAAGACGATCACGAGGATGAAGGCAAGCACCTGCGCGAGGCTGCCGGTCGTCCAGTAGGCGAAGCACGAGAGGACGACGCCCACCGCCCACGCGGCGATGATGGTGCCCTTGAGCTGGCCGATGCCGCCGGCGGCGACGACGAGGAAGGCCGGGATGATGTACTGCGTGCCCATTGTGGAGTTCGTGCCGCCGATGAGCGATGCGGCCACTCCGGCGACCCCGGCCAGCCCCGACCCGACGAAGAAGGTCAGGCGGTCGACGGTGCGGGTGGAGATCCCCGCGGTCTCGGCGAGGTCCCGGTTGTGCACGGTCGCCCGGATGCGGCGGCCGAACGAGGTGTACTTGAGCCAGGCCGCCAGCGCGGCGACGCAGACGGTCGCGAGCAGGATGGTGAACACCTGCCGCAGCGGCCAGTCGTAGCCAAGGATGGTCAACTGCCCGTCGAGCCACCCTGGCTTCTCCACCGGGACGCCCTGGGACGGGAAGATCTGCAGCGCCGCCTGTTGCAGGATCAGGCTGACGCCGACCGTGACGAGCAGGGTGTCGAGGGGCCTGCGATACATCCAATGGATGATGCTGACCTCCAGCAGGAGGCCGAACAGTCCGGCGACGACGAACGCGACCGGCAGCGCGACCGGGATCGACAGGTTGCTGGAGTCGATGACCTGCTGGACGAGGTAGGCGGTGAAGGCGCCGATCATGAGGAACTCGCCGTGGGCCATGTTGATCACGCCCATCTGGCCGAACGTGAGCGAGAGGCCGAGCGCGGCGAGCAGGAGCAGCGCACCCTGTGCGCTACCGTTCAGCAGCGGTGGGATCAATGCGTCCACGTGCTCTCGCTCTCTGTGCGGGGGTGGGTGTGAGGGGGGATTCGGATCCGGGTACGCGGGGTTGCCTGCCGCAGGCGACACGCAACCCCGCGTCCGGGTGGGGGTGGGGCGATCAGCCCGCAGACTTCACGAGCTGGTCGCGGATGCTCGCCGGGAACCAGTCGTAGCCCTTGAGGAACGGGTCGGGCTTGATGAACTGGTCGGAGGACCAGACGATGTCAAACTGGTTGGTGGCGTTGATCCGGCCGATGTGACCCGGCTTTGAGATGTGGTGGTTCTCGCCGTCGAGCGTGACGGTGCCCTCCGGCGCAGCGAACGTGATGGCGTTCTTCTTCGCTGCGGCGTTCACCGCGTTGACGTCGAACGAGCCGGCCGCCTCGACGAGGGCCTTGTACAGGTACAGCGAGATGTAGGCGGCCTCCATCGGGTCGGAGGTGACGCCGCTGCTCTTGGGGTAGGCCTTCCAGCTGTCGATGAACTTCTGGTTGGTGTCGGTCTTGAGCGACTGGAAGTAGTTCCAGGACGCGTAGTGGCCGGTGACCTCGTGGCCCATGGCCGGCGCCTCCTCCTCGGCGATCGACACCGAGATGATCGGCGTCGTCGCCGCGGTGAGGCCGGCGTCGTAGTAGGCCTTGATGAAGCCGACGTTCGACGAGCCGTTGATGGTGTTGAAGATGAAGTCGGGCTTGGCCGCCTTGATTTTCGCCACCTGGGTGGTCCAGTCGTCCTTGTCGAGGGGTACGTACTCCTCACCGACGATCTTGATGCCAAGCTTGGCCGCGTAGAGCTTGATGATCGCGTTCGCGGTGCGCGGGAAGACGTAGTCGCTGCCGGCGAGGAACAGATTCTTCACACCCTTGGAGGCGAGGAAGTCCATCGCGGGGATGATCTGCTGGTTGGTGGTCGCACCGGTGTAGTAGATGTTCGGCGACGCCTCAAGGCCCTCGTACTGCACCGGGTAGAAGAAGAGGCCGTTGTTCTTCTCGACGACCGGCTTGACGGCCTTGCGGGAGGACGAGGTCCAGCCGCCGAAGATCGCGGCGACGCAGTCCTGGGTGAGCAGCTTCTCGGTCTTCTCCGCGAAGGTGGGCCAGTCGGTCGCGCCGTCTTCCTGGACGTACTTGATCTTCTTTCCGAGGATGCCGCCGCCGGCGTTGATCTCGTCGGCGGCCATGTGCAGCACGTTGGAGACGGTCTTCTCGGAGATCGCCATGCCGCCGGTCAGGGAGTTGAGGAAGCCAAGCTTGACGGTGTCGCCGGAGGTGTCGATGCAGCTTTTCGCCGAAGCCGGCCCGCCGGGCGTCTCGTCGCCGGCCTTGGCGCCACAACCGGCGAGCACGAGGGCCACGGTCGTCCCGATGGCGCCCGTGGCCACAAGCGTGCGCAGCCACGTGCTGGTGGTGGACATATGTGAGAACTCCGTTCCTGGTGAAGGGGGCGCGACGCCTAGGTCGCGGCACAGCGGATCGTGCGGATACGCATGTCCAGGGCGAACCGCCGGCGTCCCGAGCGCCCCACCCCGTGTCGCCGGCCAAGTGCAGCCGACTGTGCAGGTGAGAGCAGGTTGACCGTAAGTCATTACTCTGACATTTCTTGAACATTCCAACTCTGTAACCACGGGCCTGACTGAAGCCTAAATGCCCTGCAAATACGTGGAAGGTCGTGGAATGACGATGTCATAGTACTGCCACGGCCAGCGATGGAGTGGCAGTCATGGCACACTTCTGACATCCCAGAAGATCACTCGAGAGGATGCCGCCGAGTCGGTCAAGTCGTCGGATTGCCAGGTTCGTGATCTCGGCCGTGTCGGTGACCGGGCTGCGGCAGGGCGTCAGCGGCAGCGGCAGGAGGGTTCGGAAAAAGGCCACAAATGCGACTTATGCTCGCGTACCGTCAGGACCATGGCCGGCCGCACCTTCCTCCTCAGGGTCGCCAACGTGAACCCCGCGAGCGTCCGCACGCACACCGACCGGGCGCTCTACCGCTCGATCGGGCTGTTCATCCTGCTGTACGGCATCTATGCGATCGCCGGGGCGGCGACCTTCGTGGATGCGAGCACCAACTCCGCCCACCCGTGGTGGCAGTGGCTGGTCGGACCGCCCGTGGCGGCCGCCGTGATCGCCTACGACCGGGCCGTGGTCGGCCGGGTCGCGGTCGACTTCGCCCACCTCGACTCCGCCGACCCGGCCCACCTGCTGCGCCGGCGGACCATCGGCCTGTACGCCGGTCGCCTGCTGATCGCCCTGCTGTTCGCGGTCGTCATCACCGAGCCGCTGATGCTCGCGCGGTACAAGGGCGAGATCGACGCGTATCTCGGCACCGTGCACAACCGGCAGCTGATCCAACTGGAGCGCAGCGGCGCGGTCGCGACGTTCACCGAACAGGTCGACGCCCTGCGCCAGCAGGACGCGGCCGACGACGCCGCCGTCGCCGACCGGCACGATCTCGCCGCTGGCAAGCGCAAGGAGGCGGCCGAGGTGTATCAGCGGGCGCTCGCCGACTCCCGCGCCGACGGCGTCACGCGGCGGGCCGGCTGCCCGCCCGGCGGGTTCTGCGACACGCTCGTGCGGCAGTCCCGGTCGCTGAGCGCGGAGGCCACCCGGCTGGACGACGAGGCCGCCGTGTTACAGAAAACGCAAGAGACCGCCCGGCTCGACCGGGCCGGGCAGATGTCGGCGCTCACCGCGCAGATCGCCGAGCAACGCACCGACAACCGGCGCTCGGTGGCGGCCGGGGCGGGCTTCGGCGCCCGTACCACCGCGATGTGGCACCTGGTCACGAGCGACTTCTGGGGCTTCGGCTTCTTCTACCTGGGCATCGCCGCGCTGCTGGTCTGCCTCGACTGCGCGGCCGTGTGGCTGAAGCTGGTCTCGCACGGCAACGCCTACGAGCGCACCGAGGCCCGCGACGCCCGCCACCGCGAGCTGACCGAGACGAAACGCCACGAGCAGCACCTCCGCGTCGCGCAGGCGGCCACCCAGGTCGCCGGCGACGGCCTCGACACGGTGGTCGCGGAGCGGCGGCTCGTCGACGCCGCGGTCGCGCAGGCCACGGCCCGCCTCCTGGCGGAACTGGAGGACCGGTCCATCCCCTCTTCGTCCAGAAGTTCCTGAATCGCTTGCAATGGGGCCTTCCGCACCGGGCAGACTGGTCGGCGTGCGCCACCGCCTGCCCCGCCGCCCCCCGGTGCTGCCGATCGTCCTGGGCATCGTGCTGGCCGTGGTC
>JAODAU010000203.1 GCA_025463615.1 Microbacteriaceae bacterium
GAGTAGAGCACCAGCTGGCCGTCGCCGCTGGCGGGCAGCATCCGCGCCTCGTTGTAGCTGGCGGTGACCTCGCCGCCGTAGTGGAAGCCGGTCATGTGCTTGATGCGAAGCCGGTTCACGTGTTCTCCCCCACCCAGCTCGGGGCCGCGTTCGTGGGGAAGTAGCGCTGGCGGATCGCCTCGGATGCCGCGCTCGTCGCCGCCTGCACGTTGTCCATGTGCAGCGGCAGGTCCTCGAGGATCTCGGAGATGGGCCGGTACTCCAGCTCGCTGCGGATCTGGCCGAGCAGCCGCTGCGCCTGGTCGCTCACGCCCACGCGGTCGGTGCGCGGCTCGATGTCGCGCATGCACATCTCGGCGCGACGCACGGAGAACAGGATGCTGCGCGGGAACAGCCGGTCGAGCAGCAAAAACTCGGCCGCGTTCCGGGCGCTGGGCACCCCGCGGTAGGTGCGCAGGTAGGCCTCGTACGCGCCGCAGCTGCGGAGGATCGTGGTCCAGGATGGCCCGCTCGCCTCGGTGAGGGACCGGGTCGCGAGCAGGCGCGCGGTCATGTCGGCGCGCTCGATGGAGCGACCCAGCGTGAAGAACTGCCACGCCTCGTCGCGGCTCGTCGCCGACTCGATGATGCCCACGGCGAGCGCCGAGCGCTCACGAACCCAGGCGAAGAACTCGTGCACCTTGTCGGTGGCGACGCGCCGCGGCATCCGCGCCCGCGTGGTGTTGAGGCACTCCCAGAGCTCGGTGGAGACGATCTCGCGGGCCCGCCGCGCGTTCTCGCGGGCCGCGCCGAGCGAGTAGGCGATGGATGCCGGCTCGCTCCGGTCCACGGCCAGGATCTCGAGCACGCCTTGGCGGTTGAGCACCACGTCCTCGGCCGGCGGTGTGCTGCCCATCACGCTGAGGAGCGAGCGGCAGGCGAGGTCCTCCTCGATCCACGGGTCCTCGAGCAGCAGCTGCAGGTGCACGTCGAGGATGCGCGCGGTGCCGTCGCTGCGCTCGATGTACCGGCCGATCCAGAAGAGGCTCTCGGCAATGCGGCTCAGCATGGCGTTACCCCGGTCCCTGAGGCACTCGAAGGGCCGGATCCCGTGGCGGCCCCTTCGAGAACCTCAGGGACCGACCTGCCCTGCTGCTGCTGCTCCTGCTGGCCCTGGCCCAGCGTGCGGTCGCGCGGCGACTGGTCCACGGAGTGCCCCTCGTGCGAGATGATCGGGATCGACTCGGTCGACGCCGCCTGGTCGGCGACGAGCCCCTGGATGCTGTGCCGCGAGACCTGCAGCGGATCCTCGCCCACCACCCAGGTGTCCTTCGACCCGCCGCCCTGGCTGGAGTTGACGACGAGCTCGCCGGCCGGCAGCGCCACGCGGGTGAGCCCGCCCGGCAGCACCCAGACATCCTTGCCGTCGTTCACGGCGAACGGCCGCAGGTCGGCGTGGCGGGGGCGCATGCCGTCCTCGACCAGCGTCGGGATGGTGGAGAGCTGCACCACGGGCTGCGCGATCCAGCCGCGCGGGTCGGCGAGCAGCCGCTTGCGCAGTGCCTCGAGTTCCGCAGCGGATGCCGCGGGCCCGACCACGAGCCCCTTGCCGCCCGAGCCGTCCACCGGTTTCACCACGAGCTCATCGAGCCGGTCGAGCACCTCCTCGAGCGACGCCGGGTCTTCGAGCCGCCAGGTGTCGACGTTGGGGATGATCGCCTTCTCGCCCAGGTAGTACTGGATGAGTTCCGGCATGTAGGTGTAGACGAGCTTGTCGTCGGCGACGCCGTTGCCGACCGCGTTCGCGATCGTGACGTTGCCGAGCCGGGCCGCGAGCAGGAGGCCCGGGCTGCCGAGCATCGAGTCGGCGCGGAACTGCAGCGGGTCGAGGAACTCGTCGTCGACGCGGCGGTAGATCACGTCGACGCGGGTGGGGCCTGCGGTGGTGCGCATCCAGACCCGGCCGCCGGAGCAGAACAGGTCGCGGCCCTCAACGAGCTCGACGCCCATGAGCCGGGCCAGCAGCGTGTGCTCGAAGTAGGCGGAGTTGTAGACGCCCGGGGTGAGCACGACGATGTTGGGGTCATCCACCCCCTCGGGGGCGCTGGCGCGCAGGGCCTGCAGCAGCTTGTGCGGGTAGTCGCCGACCGGGCGCACCCGCATCGAGACGAACAGCTCGGGCAGGGTCTGCGCCATCACCCGGCGGTTGGAGATGACGTAGCTCACGCCGCTCGGCACCCGCACGTTGTCCTCGAGCACGCGCCAGGCGCCGGCCTCGTCACGGATGAGGTCGATGCCGGAGACCTGGATGCGCACGCCGTTCGCCGGCACGATCCCGGCCGCCTCGCGGTGGAAGTGGCTCGACGAGCTGATCAGCGAGGCCGGGATGATGCCGTCGTTGACCGCGTTCTGCGCGCCGTAGATGTCGGCGAGGAAGGCCTCGAGCGCGAGCACCCGCTGCTTGATGCCGGCCTCCACCGAGAGCCACTCGGCCTGCTCGATCACGCGCGGCACGGCATCCAGTGGGA
>JAODAU010000213.1 GCA_025463615.1 Microbacteriaceae bacterium
CCTGCTCCACAAGCCGCTCGAGCTCCCACGCCTGATACTGCATGCCGCGCTGGCTCACGCGCTGGTCGAAGTGCTCCAGCACCGCGCCATCCGAGGCGATCAGCCGGAAGCTGGTGGGCGCGTACCAGGTCGGCTCGATCTCGATGCGCGCCTTCGTGCCGAGCACGACGGCAGTGTTCGGGCCGGCCGTGTCGAGGGCCGTGTGCAGCACCGCCTGGCGACCGCCGGGAAAGCCGAGGATGACGGCGGTCTGCCGGTCGACGCCCGTCGCCGTCATGCTGCTGTTGGCCAGCACCGTCTCGGGCACGCCGAGCACGTCGAACGCGAACGAGACCGGGTAGATGCCGAGGTCGAGCAGCGCGCCGCCGCCGAGCGCGCGGTCGTTGATGCGGTGCGTCGGGTCCTTCGGCAGGTCCTGGTTGTGGTCGGCGATCACCGTGCGCACCTCGCCGAGGGCGCCCGACGCGATGAGCTCGCGGATGCGGATCATGTGCGGCAGGAACCGCGTCCACATGGCCTCGAGCACGATCACGCCCGCGGCATCCGCGGCGTCGAAGACCTCGCGGGCCTGCGCCGCGTTGATGGTGAAGACCTTCTCCACGAGCACGTGCTTGCCCGCGGCGATGGCCAGCAGGGCGTTCTCGTGGTGGAACGGGTGCGGCGTGGCCACGTAGATCGCGTCGACGTCGGGGTCGGCGACCAGCTCCTCGTAGCTGCCGTGGGCGTTGCGGATGCCGAACTGCTCGGCGAACTCGCGCGCCGACTCGAGCGAACGCGACCCGACGGCGGTGACCGCGAAGCCGTTCTCCACGAGGTCGTTCGCCTGCGCGTGCGCGATACCGCCGGTGCCGAGGATGCCCCAGCGAAGTGTTGCCGTCATGATTCCCTCACCGCGGGCGCGGGTGCCCACCGAGGAAATCTAGCAGGGCCGGGCTGGCAGGGCTGCTAGCAGGCGGCCCAGCGTGCGGCGGCGCGGGTGAACGACGACGGCTCGTTCGGGATGCCGCCGTGCGTCATCGCGAAGTAGATGCAGACGTTCGCGGTGCTGCCCGTGAAGCTGGGGCGGTAGAGCGCGAGGCGGTGATCCATGGAGTCCCACCACTTCTGGGCGACCGTCGCACCGGAGTTGCCCGATCCGCCCGCCAGGTTGCCGTCGCAGCCGCGGGCGGGCGTGGTGTCCGAGTAGTAGGTGCCGTCGGCCGCGGGGGCCAGGCTGCGCACGCCGGCGTGGCCCCAGGTGTTTCCGGGGTCTGTGCTCGGGTCTTCGGCCATCCAGTAGAGGCGGGTCTCCATGCAGGCGTCGTAGCGGAAGTGGCTGGGCGCGATCGGGTCGAGGCAGTTGGCGGCGCGCACGGCGTTGAACTGCGCCGAGAACGACTGGATGTCCGAGGTCGTGGTGCCACCGATGCCGGCCTGCGATCCGCCGGGCGCGCTTCCGCCGCCGCCGGGGCTGCCCGCGCAGGCCTGGCCCGCCGCGGCCTTCACCGCGCGGCGCTGGGCGGTGGATGCGGCCGCTCCCGCAGCACCCTTGCCGCCCGAGGCGACGACGACGGGAGGCGCCGGGATCGGCACGGGCTTCTGGGCGAGGTGCTCGGTGTCCTGTTTGAGGTAGGCGGCCGTCGCGATGGCGTCGGCCTGCGCCTGCAGGCGAGCGGCGGATGCCGGCACCTGCTTCGCCTTCACGAGCGCCGGGAGGGCCACGGTCGGCGCCGAAGCGTAGGCCGGGAGGCCCGTCTCGTCGGCGTACGCGGTGGAGACACTGCTGCCGATGGCCGGGCCGCCGCCGCCGATGAACGGCATGACGAGCACGAGAACGGCCGTCAAGACGACAGTGAGAAGTGCGAAACGACGCATTGTGTGATCCCCCCGAATCAGCGGCGCCCATTCCCAGAAACCCGGGCGCTTGCCTCCACCGTAGGCCCGGTATTCGACGCCAACAAGGCGAATAGGGCTTTGACGGCCGAAATGTGACCACAAAGGGGGGCGTTTCGTTGCGCGTTTTATCCCGCGAACGGGGGGCGAACATCCGGTCTGTGGCGTCGATCCGGTGCGAATAACACACGCGCCGGGCCGAAATCAATCCCCCTCCCCGAGGCGGATCGGCGAACGCGTGCCGACTAGCATCTGCGGAGGGCGACGGCCCGGGAGAGGCGGATCAGGTGGGCAAGCTGTTGTACGGACCGAGTCTGGAGGTCGTGTTCGACGACCGGGTTCTCGCCCACCTCCAGCTCGCGATCGGGCAGAAGCTGCGCAGGCGGGAGGGCTTCTTCTTCTCGTGGCGCGACGAATCGAACGACGGAAACGGCCGCTCCACCATCTGGCTCGAGCCGTCGATCCCGATCGTGTTCCGCTACAACGGCGGCCGGATGCCCACCGTCAACCGCGAGTGGCTCGAGGTGCTCGTCGCCTCCGCGAACAGCGCGCAGGGGCTGCAGCTCACCGACGAGCCGGCCCAGCGCGGCATCGCCGAGGAGCGCTAGCGCCGCACCATGCGGCTGGCGACGATCGCCAGGGCCGCAGCGCCCGCGGCGACCAGCGCCACGCGCATCGCCCCGCCGAGCACGGGATGCTCGGCCGCGGTCGACACGGTGTCGTCCTCGCGCCAGGCGAGCACCGACCGCGACGACTGCGCGGAGAGCAGCGACCGCGACGACTGGAACGAGAGCGCGGAGAGGTTCGCCATCGACGAGGCGAACGAACCGAACGACGCGAACGACCACGCCGACCCGATCGAGAGGATGGAGCCGGCCGACCCGATCGAGAGGATCGACTCCGTCGACCCGATGGACAGGATGGAGTTGCGCGAACCGATCGACCAGAGCGAAGGCATGCCCCGATTATGCGCGCGAGCGAGCGTCCGCGCGAGGATCAGCGCCCGTAGCCGCTGACCACCGCCTGCTCGCTCGCCGCCTGCACGGCCGCCTTCAGACTCTCGGCGTCGTACGCGCCGTAGTGGCGGAGCCCGTTGATGAAGAAGGTGGGGGTGCCGGCGACGCCGCTCGCGTCGGCGGTGCGGACATCCTGGTCCACCCGGTCGGCGTGCTCGTGCGAGCGCAGCTCCCGCTCGAAGCGCTCGGCGTCGAGGCCGAGGTCGGTGGCGTAGCCGACCACGTCGGCCAGCCGGAGGCGATCCTGGTGCTGCAGCAGCAGGTCGTGCATCGGCCAGAAGGCGCCCTGCCTGCCCGCCGCCTCGGCGGCCTCCGCGGCCAGCTCGGCGTTGGGGTGCACCTCGGTGAGCGGCAGGTGGCGCCAGACGAAACGCACCTCCACCTCGGCCATCAGGGTGCGCACGGACGGCTCGGCCCGCCCGCAGTACGGGCACTGGAAGTCGCCGTACTCGACGACCGTCACGAGCGCGTCGTCGGGTCCGCGGATGTGGTCGCGCCGTGAGTCGACGGGCATGACCAGGTCGACCAGCCGCTCCGTGTCGCCGAGCAGGGCCTTCGCTCGCCGCGCCGGTGGCAGCAGGTTGGTGGCCCGGAACACGATCCAGGTGATGAGAGCGGAGACGATCGCCGCGGTGAGGATGCCGAGCTTGGCCTCCTCCAGCTCGGTCCCGTTGAAGGCGAGCGTGGCGATCAGCAGCGAGACGGTGAAGCCGATGCCCGCGATCGCGCCGCCGCCGAACACGGCCGCCCAGCCGA
>JAODAU010000219.1 GCA_025463615.1 Microbacteriaceae bacterium
TGTGGCCTTCGCGGCCGCCGTCTTCAGGGCGTCCTCCGGCGTGCCGACCCCCTGCAGCACCTTCGAGATCCCGCTGCCGATCGCCTCGGAGAGCTGGTTGTACCCGGCCACCGTCGGTCGCGCCTGCTTGGCGTTCGCCGAGTTCGCCTCCATGACGTCGAGGCCCGGATAGGTCTTGGCCTGCTCCTTGAACGCGGCCGAGTCGATCTCCGACGAGCGCAGCGGGAGGTTGCCGATAGCCACGTTCCATCTCTCGTCCTGGGCCGCTGAGGTCAGCCACTCGGTGAACTGGTACGCCCAGTATGTGCGGTTCTTGTCCTTGTGGTCGAACAGCGCCCAGATGTCGGGGCCGGAGACGGTCTGGTGGTCGCCGTTGGTGCCGGGCAGCTGCACGACCCCGTACTTGGTTCCCGCGGTCTTGAGGTCGCCGAGCTGCCAGGGGCCGGAGGTGATCATGCCGATGCGGTCGCTGGCGAACAGCTCACCGAACTTGGTGTCGGTCTGGTCGATGTAGACGCTCTTGTCCTTGACGGCCATGTCGCGCAGGAAGGTCAGCGCGTCGACGCCGGCGGTCGAGTCGAACGTGGCGGTCTTGGCATCCTTCGAGAGGATCTCGCCGCCGTTCTGCCAGAGGTGCGGCCAGAACTGCCAGGTCGTCTCCTCAGAGCCCGAGACCGAGTAGGCGTAGCCGTAGGTCTTGGTGGAGGCATCCGTGAGCTTCTTCGCAGCGTCGCGGAAGTCGTCCCAGGTCCAGTCGGCCGTGGGGTAGGCGACGCCCGCCTTGTCGAACACCGTCTTGTTGTAGAGGAGCGAGAGGTTGTCGACCACCGCCGGGAAGCCGATGGTCTTCTTGCCGGTGGGCTGCGCGGTGGCGCGGGCCGCCCCGGTGAACTCGTCCCACTTGACGTCGGGCTGGGCGACCTGGCTCGTGATGTCGAGGGTGCGGCCGGATGCCTCCAGCTGGCTGGCCCACGACCCGAACGAGTAGGAGATGTCCGGATAGTCGCCGCCGGCGAACGAGGCGGAGAGCTTCTGCAGCAGGTCCTCGGTGGAGGAGGCGCCGGGGGAGAGGTCGATCGTCACGTTGGGGTGCAGCTTCTCGTACTCCTTGGCCAGCTTGTCGAGGATCTTCTCGGCCGCCTCGGTCTGGCCGCTCCACATGGTGAGCGTGACATCCGCCTTCTTGTCGAGCGTCGTCGCACCGCCGCTGCCCGCGCAGGCTGTCATGGCGCCCACGAGGGCGACCGCGACGAGCAGTCCGGCTGATTTCCTTGCTAGTGGTGCTCGACGGCTAGACATGCGACGGATCTCCTTGGGCTCGTGGTGGGGTGCTTCAGCTGAGGACGATGGAACGGGTGAGGTAGCGGGGCGAGTCGGGGTTGAGCCCGCGGGACTGGGCCACGTCGACGGCGAGGCGCTGGGCCAGGGCCAGTTCGACGAGGGGGTCGTGGGTGCTCGTGATGACGAGGGCGCCCGTTGCGCGGACCTGCTCGACCAGGGCGGCCTCGTCGCGGCCGATCATCCAGACCAGCGAGCCGGGGTGGGCGACGGCCAGCGGGCCGTGGCGGTAGTCGAGCAGCGGGTACGACTCCGACCAGGCCTGGGCGGCCTCGCGGATCTTGAGCGCGGCCTCCTGGGCGAGACCGCGGGTCCAGCCGGAGCCGAGGTACACGAAATGGTCGAGGTCGGCCACGGGGATGTCGGAGGGCAGCGCGAGGGCGGCCTCGGCGGCATCCGGCAGCCCGGTCACGTCCTCGCCGAACGCGGCGCGGGCCAGCAGCAGGAAGGTGGTGGGGAAGCGCGTCTGCACGACCGACTCCTCGTCGGCGAAGTCGAGCACGAGCACGTCGTCGGCGAGCTCGGCGACGGGGGAGTCGGCGACGCCCGTGACCACGGTCTTGGTGACGCCGGCGGGGAGCTGCTCGAGCGCCTCGATGATCTCGCTCGTGGTGCCGGAGCGCGAGATGGCGAGCACGTGGTCGTAGTCGCGCCAGGCGCGGGGCTCGGAGGCGTAGGCGGCGTCGGTGATGCCGTAGCCCGCGTTCTCGCGCAGCTCGGCGATCGCGTCGGCGACGAACGCGGAGGTGCCGCAGCCGATCACGAGCATCGACTCACCGGGGCGGACGAGGAGTTCGACAGCGCGGTCGAGGTGGGTGAGCGCTGTTCTCCAGACCGCCGGCTGGCTTGCGATCTCGCGGGATGTGACTGACATTTCGGCTCCGTGTTCGGTGGTTCTCTCCGAGGCGTCCTGACCGCGCCCCGCAAGTTGTGTCATAGTCTTGCCAACAATGTTCATTTGGACAAGAAACTGTTGATATCGCTCAAAAATATTGAGCGCACTCGACGAGTCTGGAGCGCAGCATGACCACACCCGACTGGGAATCCCTCGCCCGGCTGCCGCTGGCCGACTGGATGCCGCGCAGCAGCCTGCGGCTCCCGGCGACCCCGCGCCCGCGCGCCGCGGTGCCCGCGATCGACGTGCACAACCATCTCGGACGCTGGCTGTCGGAGGACGGCGACTGGATGATCCGCGACGTGCCCGCGCTGCTCGCCTCGATGGACGTGCACGGCATCGAGGCGATCGTGAACCTCGACGGCATGTGGGGCGACGAGCTCACGGCCAACCTCGATCGCTACGACCACGCGCACCCGGGCCGGTTCTTCACGTTCTGCCAGCTGGACTGGTCGCTGCTCGCCGAGCCCGACGGCGACGCCCGGCTCGCCGAGTCCCTGCGCGACAGCGCGGAGCGCGGCGCTCGCGGGGTGAAGGTCTGGAAGTCACTGGGGCTGACGGCGCGGGGCGCGTCCGGGGAGCTCGTGCTGCCCGACGACGGTCGCGTGGTGGCGCTGATGCGGCTCGCCGGCGAGCTGGGGCTGCCCGTGCTCATCCACACCGCCGACCCGGTCGCGTTCTTCGAGCCGGCGGACGCGCGCAACGAGCGCATCGACGAACTGCGCGCGATGCCCGAGTGGTGGTTCGGCGACACCGCCGTCTTCCCCACGTTCGAGCGGCTGCTCGAGGCCCACGCCGCCCTCGTGCTCGCCTGCCCCGGCACGCGGTTCGTCGGCGCGCACGCCGGCTGCGCCGCGGAGCGCCTCGACCTGGTGGAGCGGCTGCTGGATGCCGCCCCCAACTACTCCATCGACATCGCCGGCCGCATGGCCGAGCTGGGCCGCCAGCCGCGCCGGTTCGCTCGCCTCGTGGAGCGGTTCCCCGATCGCGTGCTCTTCGGCACCGACATCTACCCGCCGGAGGACGAGCAGTTCGGGCTGCACTTCCGCTTTCTCGAGACCGCCGACGAGGCGTTCGAGTACGCCCCCGGCTCGGACGTGCCGCCGCAGGGCCGGTGGACGGTGTCGGGGCTGGACCTCGACCCGTCGCTGCTGCCCGGCGTGTACCGCGACAACGCGGCGAGGTTCCTCGGGATCGGCTAGCGGGCGATCACCGCGGCGAGGTGGGCGACCAGGTCGGTCGTGGCATCCCGCGCCGGCGCCACGTATTTGCGCGGGTCGACCATCGACGGGGAGGCCGCGAGGGCCAGCCGCACGGCACCGGTCCACGCGCCGTTGAGCGCCGTGCCCACGTTGACCTTGCGGATGCCGGCCTCGATCGCGCGCGCGAGCCCGTCATCCGAGACGCCGGAGGAGCCGTGCAGCACCAGCGGAACCGGCACGGCCCCGGCCAGCTCGGCGATGAGCCCGAAGTCGAGGGATGCCGTGCGCGAGGTCATCGCGTGCGAGCTGCCCACCGCCACGGCCAGCCCGTCCACCCCGGTCGCGGCGACGAAGGCCGCCGCCTCGGAGGGGTCGGTGCGCACGCCGGGCGCGTGGGCGCCGTCCTTGCCGCCGATCGCGCCCAGCTCCGCCTCGACCCAGAGGCCGAGCGCGTGCGCGCGCCGCGTGACGCGCGCGGTGGTCGCCACGTTGGCGGCGTAGTCGAGGGTGGACGCGTCGAACATGATCGAGCCGACGCCGAAGCGCCCGGCCACGCCGAGCAGGTCGTCGACGAGCTCGAGGCTCTCGATGTGGTCGAGGTGGATGCCCACCGGCACGGACGCCCCCAGCGCGAGTTCGCGCATGGCGGCGAGCAGCGGCTCGGCGCGGGCGTGGTGGTAGCGGATCGCGTTCTCGCTGAGCTGCAGCAGCACGCCGACGCCCGCGCGCTCCGCCCCCGTCACGATCGCCTCGACGTGCTCGAGCGCGATCACATTGAACGCGGGCACCGCGCCGCGGCGGGCCTGCGCCGCCGCGATCAGCTCGCGGGTGGGGGCGAGGGTCACGGCAGCGCCAGGTCCAACTGACCGCCGAGAGTGCGCGGCAGCAGGGCGCTGTGGGCGTCGGTGAGCGCGTCGCAGAGCGCCCAGAGCTGCTCGGGCGTGAGGGTGGAGCTGGCGTTGGGGTCGGCGAGCAGGGCCTGGCGAACCAGCTCCGGGGTGCCGGTGCGGGCGGCATCCACCGTCAGTTCCGCCACCGAGAGGTAGCTGCGGTTGAGGGCGGCGCCCTGCGGCGGGATCGAGCCGACGCTGTGCGGGTGAACGCCCGCGGCATCCACGGTGCACGGCACCTCCACCACGGCCCCTTCGGGCAGGTTGTCGATGAAGCCGTGGTTGACAACGTTGCCGTGGATCACGCGCTCGGTGCCGGTGAGGATCGAGTGGATGACGAGCGGCGCGTACTCCGTGGCGTCCTCCTCGAGCGGCAGGTCGGCCCCCGTCGCGAGCGCCTCCTTCGCGGCCTCGAACTCGGCCACGTTCTCCTCGCTGATTCCGAGGTATTCGAGCGGGGTGAGCCGGTAGCGAGCGATCTGCTCGTCGGAGCGCAGGAACCACGACAGGTACTCGGCCGAGTGCTCGCTGGTCTCGGTGGGGTAGTAGCCGATGCGTCGGAAGATCTCGACGCGCACGCGGCGCAGCAGCTCCGGGTCGCGCTCGATCTCGGCGCGCAGTCGCGGGTAGAGGTCCTCGCCGTCGCGCGACCACTCGGTGAGCCAGGCCTGGTGGTTCACGCCCGCCGCGCGGAAGTGGGTGCCCTCGAACGGCACGCCGATCTGCTCGTTGAGGCCCACGACGGTCCAGTAGACGCTGTGGCAGAGGCCGACGACCTTGAGCTCGGGGGCGACCACCGACATCCACCACACGTTCATGGCCATCGGGTTGGTGTAGTTGAGGAACCACGCGCCGGGGCAGAGCTCGAGCATGTCGGCGGCGACGGCGCTCAGCACGGGGAACGTGCGCAGCGCGCGGAACACGCCGCCCACGCCGGTCGTGTCGCCGATCGTCTGGCGCAGGCCGAAGGATGCCGGGATCTCGAGGTCCTTGCGCGTTCCATCGATGCCGCCCACCTGCATCATGTTCACCACGAAGTCCGCTCCGGCGAGCGCCTCGCGCCGGTCGAGCGTGCCGATCACGTCGAGGGGGCGGCCGAAGCGGCGCGAGACCTGCTCGGCGGTGCCGACCGCGACATCCAGCCGCTCGGCGTCGATGTCGTGGAGCACGAGGGTGAGGGTGGGCAGGTCGTCGAACTTCAGCAGGTCGGTGATGAGCTGCCGGGTGAAGACCACGCTGCCCGCGCCGAGGAAGACGATCCGTGTCATGTGACGATCCTCCGCGCTACTGCGTGAAGCGCGCAAGTTTTTGAGCGAGAAGCGCTAAAGTGATCATTCTGAGTGAGTGATCGACGCTGCAAGGAGCACCGCATGACCTGGCTGGACACCGCCACCCGCACCGCGCAGGGCGTCTCGGGCAAGCGATCGCGGCGCATGGTGGAGATCGTGGAGCTCGTGGCGACCCGGGGGAGCGTCAGCCTCGCCGAGTTCTCGGACGCCCTCGGCGTCTCCGCCGCGACGGTGCGGCGCGACCTCGCCGACCTGGAAGCGAAGCGGGTCATCGTGCGCACGCACGGCGGCGCGACGGCGATCGAGTCGCTGGCCGAGCTGCCGGTCGCGTTGCGCGACTCGCAGTCGCAGGATGCCAAGCGGGCGATCGCGGAACGCCTCGTCACGCTCATCCCGGCCGAGCGCCACGCGGTGGCGATCAGCGGGGGCTCGACGACGGCGATGGCCGCGCGGGCGCTGTCGCGGCATCCGGAGCTCACGATCGTGACCAACTCGCTGAGCATCGCCACGCTGGTGACCTCGTTCCCCAACCTCAAGGTGATCATGACCGGCGGCCTGCTGCGCCCGCAGTCGCTCGAGCTGGTCGGCGTGCTGGCCGAGAACACGTTCAACGCGATCAACGTGGGC
>JAODAU010000383.1 GCA_025463615.1 Microbacteriaceae bacterium
CTGCTCGTCTCCGAGACCGAGCTGCTCGCCGGCCTCTCCCCCGTGGAGCAGGAGCGACTGGCCGGGCTGCTCAGGAAGCTGAGCCTGGACTTCGACTAGCCGCCGACCAGGCGCGAACCGGTGGACACATCAGCGACCACGATCGAGTCGAGCGCCAGGTCGAGTGCGTGCCGCCTGTCCCGCTCGGTCGTGTACCAGCGCGCGCAGATCATCACCGGCTCGTGGTCGATCGCGGCATACCAGCCGTAGTTGCCGCGGATCTCGTCGCCGACCAGCCGGATCTTCCACGACGCGAAGTCTGCGACGTTCGCGCGCAGCGACTCCGCGGCGTCCGCGACCTCGCGGTAGATCGCCGCGCTGCGGCCGAGCATGCGATTGTTGGCGGAGGAGAGGTGCCAGATCACGGCCGAACCCGGCTCGGTCCCGGCGGGCGCAACCCCCATCACCCGGCGGCCGTGCTCCTTCCACGGGCCGAGCTTCGGGGAGTCGGCGCTGGCGAAGCGCAGGAAGACGACCCTCGGACAGCTCGACACGTCTCGGACATCCTTTTCTTCCACGCCCGGATTCCCGGCCGCGTCCCGAGTGAATGGCAGCTCGGTTAACGACCCCTGCGCGCACCGTTCACAACCGCCGACCAGCGGGTGAACAAGGGGTTGCCACGAGCTGGGGCACTACCCGACCGGGCGGTCGGCCTGCGCCTTCGGCTCGTACCTGCCGATGATGACGCTCACCGGCCAGCTGAGGATCCAGAAGAACATGGCGGCGCGCGGGTTCCAGAGGAACGCCACCGGGATGGAGAGCAGGAACACGATCGGCGTGGAGAGCTCGTTGCGGAACACCCAGGCGTAGAACCCGGCATCCACGGTCTCGTCGGTGAGGCCCGCGTGGTAGGCGTAGACCCACATCGCCGACTGGATGATGGTGATGATCGCCACGGTCGCGGCGTAGAGCACCACCGACGGCACGAGGTCGCCGTACTCGCTGAGCACGCTGGTCGGGTACGGCACGAAGGCGATGAAGAACAGCAGCAGCAGGTCGAGGCTCACCAGCCGGCCGTTGTAGCGCGTGATGTGGCGGAACTTGCTGTGGTGCCCGCGCCAGGCGAGCGAGATCACGAGGAAGCTCAGCGCGTAGGCGAGCAGGCTCGGCCACTCCTTGAGTAGCCCGTTCCAGAGGTTCTCGCCGGTCTCGTGCTTGAGCGTCGGAACGGCGATGTCGATCACCAGCAGCGTCATCGCGATGGCGAAGACCGCGTCGCTGAAGAACTGCAGCCGGTCGGTGCCCTCGCCGCTCTCCGACCGCTTCTCGTAGCCCCTGTTGGTCGCACCCATGGGTCACAGGATAGCGAGCGCGGTAGCGTGGGCACGTGCCCGTCGCCGAGGATCTCGTCGCCCCCGTCCGCGAACGCAGGCTCGCGCCCTGGCGCGACGGCCGCGGCTCCGGCGCCGCCGCCCACGAGCACCGGCTGCTCTCCGCGGCCCGCCCCGCGCTCCCCTGGCTCAACTGGCTCGGGCAGTTCGCACACCCGCTCCTCAGGGTGCCGAAGCTCGGCTGGATCACCGCCGACCCGCTCACCGCGCGCGCCGTGCTCAACGACCCGGAGCACTTCACCCTGCTCAGCGAGGGCGGCGTCGGCCACCTCTGGGCGCAGATCCTGGGCGACTGGGTCTACGACCTGTTCGACGGCGCCGGTCACTACGACCTGCGCACCCGCAGCCGCGAGCTGTTCACCGAGCGCACGAGCGCCGCCTTCGTCGAGACCGCCTGGGGCGAGCGGATGTCGCGGGCCCGGAGCGACTTCGAGGCCGGGGCCGAGCTCGACGTCGCCGACCTCAGCCGCATCCTCGTCGGGCAGATGGTGGTCACGCTGCTGGGCATGGAGCTGCACGATCACTCGGATGCCGCGTACCGCCGTATCTTCGAGACCGGCGAGGAGCTCGCCGCCATCGCCCTCGGCACGACGGCCGACACCGTGCTGCCGCCGGAGAAGATCGCCACGGCCCGCGCGATCGTCGAACGCCTGACCGGGCACATCGACGCGTCGTTCGAGACCGCGCCGGTGTCGACGGTGATCGGGCGCTGCCGGGAACTGGGCCTGAGCATCCGCGAGACCAAGGGGCTGTCGACGCTGCTGATGGTCGCCGGCACCGAGACCGCGGCATCCGCGATGGCGAGGACCGCCGCCCTGCTCGACGACACGGGCGAGCAGCACCGTCTCATCGCCGACCGTTCGCTCACCGAGGGTGCCGTGCGCGAGGCGCTGCGGGTGACGTCCCCGGCCCCGATCATCGGCCGCTCGGTGCTCGCCGACCTCGAGATCGCGGGGCGCCGCCTGCGGGCGGGCGAGCGCATCGTGGTGCTCACCTGGACCGCCAACAACCTGGCCGGCGAGTACCGCATCGACCGGCCGTACATCCCGCAGAACCGGCAGCTCTGGTTCGGCGCCGGCCGGCACCTCTGCCTCGGCGGGCCGCTCGCCCGGGCCGAACTGACCGCGATGATCGAGCTGCTCGTCGGCGACGGGCGGCCCTACGAGGTGGTCTCGCGCGAGTACGGGCGGCGCGTGCTGATCCCGGCCTACCGGTCGCTCGTGGTGCGGAAGGTCACCACAGCTCCGCGCCCGTGAGGTCCGTCGGCGTCGGGTCGTAGCCGAGGGCGTCGCGCGCCGCCGTGATGTCGAGGGTGCGCTCGAGGCCGAGTTGCCCGACGGCGTAGCGGGTGAGGTTCGGCAGGGCCGGCGCGAGGGCGAGGGCGACGGGGTACGGGATGCCGCGGATCTCGGCATCCACTCCGCGGCGCGCCAGCAGCTCGGCCACGGCGTCGCGCAGCGGCACGGGCGCCGCATCGGAGACGTTGTAGACGCCCGGCGCCCCGGTGAGGGCGAGCCGCACCGCCGCCACGAGATTGTCGATGTGGGTGAGGCTGTGCAGGGCGCGACCGCCGCCCGGCAGCACGAGCCGGCCGCGCCGCACCCCCGCGAGAATCCGCGGCAGCAGGGTCGTGTCGCCCGGCCCGTAGACGGCGTGCGGGCGCAGGATGACGGCCCCCGGCGGCACCTCGCCCTCGGCCTCCGCCTTCGTGCGCGCGTACGTGCTCGCGAGGCGCGGTGCCGGCCCGTCGACCCCGCGCGCGTTCACCGTGGGCACCCGCTGGTCGTACACGCTCGAGGTGGAGAGGTGCACGAACCTCGCGCCGGGGAAGCTCGCGGCGACGTTGCGCGTGCCGTCGACGTTGGCGCGCCGGGCATCCGCGAGGCTCGCGCGGTCGGAGGCGAGGGCGGCGCAGTGCACGACGGCGTCGGCGTCGCCCGCGATCGGTCCCACCGCGATGTCCCACTCGGCGCGCGCGTAGGCGCGCACGTCGTGGCCGTCGGCGCGCAGGGCGCCGGCCACGGCACCGCCGACGAAGCCCGCGCTGCCGGTGACCGCGATCCTCACAGCAGCGGGCCCACCAGGGCCGCGACGGCCGCGCGGTCGACCTTGCTGCTGCGGCCGGACCGCGGCAGCGCGGCGACGGCCACGACGAGGTCGGGCAGCACCGCGGCATCCACGAGGCCGGGAAGGGCGGCCGCGACCGCCCGCACGATCGCGTGGTCGGCGGTCGGATCCGCCGGGAGGTCGCGCGCGGGCACGATCGCCAGCACGATGCGGTCGTCGCCGATCGCGTCCGGCACGCCGACCATCACCGCGTCGGCGACGCCCGGGATGCCGGCGATCACCGGCTCGTAGAGCCCCGGATAGACGTTGGTCGAGCCGCGGATGAACATCTCCTTGGCGCGGCCGGTGAGCACGAGCCGATCCCCGTCGAGTCGCGCAAGGTCGCCGGTGCGCAGCTCCTCGAGCGGCGGGTCGCCGAGGTAGCCGATCGCCAGGCCGGGGCCGGCCAGCACGAGCTCGTCGCCGTCGATGCGGGCGGTCGCGGCGGGCAGCACCTCGCCCACGAAGTCGCCGGCGCCGGCGAACGCGAGCTTCTCGTCGGCGTCGGCGATCGCCACCGGCAGGATCTCGGTCATCCCGTAGATCGCCAGGATGCGGGCGGCGGGGAAACGTTCCCGCGCGCGGAGCAGGAGCGGACGGAGCACGGGCGCCCCTCCGATGAGCAGGAGTGTGAGGGCGGGGGCGAGCTGCGGCTTCGCGTCGAGGAGGGTGAGCAGGGCATCCAGGGCGGCGGGCACCATGAAGAGCGCGTCGGTCGCGGGCAGCGCGGCCAGGTACTTCTCCGGCGCGGCCCCGGGATCGGCGCCCGGGAGCGGCAGCGTCCAGTGCGCGCCCGCGATGAGCGCCGGGATGCCGATCATCAGCTGGTCGGTCAGCAGGCGGTCGCCGGGGGCGAGCCGGCTGTGCCGCGCGAAGCCGGAGAGGCCGGCGCCCAGCGAGGCCCGCGAGTGCACGACGGCCCGAGGATGCGCCGTGGTGCCGCTCGTGAAGATGACGAGCGCCTCGTGATCGGCCGTGACGCTCGGCTCGATGGGCGCGGCCGGCCCGTCGAGCAGCAGCGACAGGCTCGTCGCCGTG
>JAODAU010000244.1 GCA_025463615.1 Microbacteriaceae bacterium
CCTCGACGAGTTCTTCATGGTGCGCATCGCGGGGCTCAAGCGCCGCATCCTCACCGGGCTCGCGGTGCCGACGAACGTGGGCACCGCCCCCACCGAGATCCTCTCCATGATCCAGGATCGCGCCCACGAGCTCCAGGCCCGTCACGCGTCCGCGTTCCGCGAGCTGGTCAAGCCCGACCTCGACGACGAGGGCATCCACATCGAGTCGTGGTCCGACCTCGCGCAGACCGACCGCGAGTCGCTCGACGAGATCTTCTCCAACCGCATCTTCCCGGTGCTGATGCCGCTCGCGGTCGACCCGGCGCATCCGTTCCCCTATATCTCGGGGCTCTCGCTCAACCTCTCGGTGCGCGTGCGCAACCCGCGCACCGCCAAGGAGGAGTTCGCGCGCCTCAAGGTGCCGCCGGTGCTCCCCCGCTTCGTGCAGCTGGCGGATGACGGCACCGGCCGCCTGCGCTACATCCCCCTCGAGGACCTCATCTCCAATCACCTCGAGGAGCTCTTCCCGGGCATGGAGATCCTCGACCACCACGAGTTCCGCGTCACCCGCAACGAAGACGTGGTGCTGGAGGAGGACGAGTCCGAGAACCTCATCCAGACCCTCGAGCGCGAGCTGCTGCGCCGCCGCTTCGGCCCGCCGATCCGCCTCGAGATCACCGACGACATGGATGACCTCACCCTCACCCTGCTCGTGCGCGAGCTCGACATCACCGAGCAGGAGGTCTACCGGCTGCCGGCTCCCCTCGACCTCGGCGGACTGTTCGAGCTGGCCAAGATCGACCGGCCGTCGCTCAAGTACCGCAAGCACGTGCCCACGACCGCCGTGCAGCTGATGCCGCTCGAGCCGAACGCGGCGCCCGACATCTTCGGCTCGATCGCGCGCCAGGACATCCTGCTGCACCACCCCTACGAGTCGTTCGCGACCAGCGTGCAGGCCTTCCTCGAGCAGGCCGCGGCCGACCCGAACGTGCTCGCCATCAAGCAGACGCTGTACCGCACCTCCGGCGACAGCCCCATCGTCGAGGCACTCATCGCCGCAGCCGAGGCGGGCAAGCAGGTGCTCGCGCTGGTGGAGATCAAGGCGCGCTTCGACGAGTCCGCCAACATCGTCTGGGCGCGCAAGCTCGAGAAGGCCGGCGTGCACGTCGTCTACGGGCTCGTCGGGCTGAAGACGCACTGCAAGCTCGCGCTCGTCGTGCGCAACGAGGGCGGCCGGCTGCGGCATTACAGCCACATCGGCACCGGCAACTACAACCCAAAGACGAGCCGCCTCTACGAGGACCTCGGCCTGCTCACCGCGAGCGACACCGTGGGCAAGGACCTCACTCGCCTCTTCAACGAGCTCTCCGGCTACGCGGTGGAGAAGAAGTTCAAGCGGCTGCTCGTGGCGCCGCGGCTGCTGCGCAAGGGGCTCATCAAGCGCATCCAGACCGAGGAGTCGAACGCGCGGGCGGGCCTGCCCTCCGGCATCCGCATCAAGCTGAACTCCATCGTGGATGAGGCGATCATCGACGCGCTCTACCGCGCCAGCGACGCCGGCGTGCCGATCCAGCTGCTGGTGCGCGGCATCTGCGTGCTCAAGCCGGGCCTCGAGGGCCTGAGCGAGAACATCACCGTCAAGTCGGTGCTGGGCCGCTACCTTGAGCACTCGCGCGTCTTCTCGTTCGTGAACAACGGCGACCCGCAGGTCTACATCGGCAGCGCCGACATGATGCACCGCAACATCGACCGCCGCGTCGAGGTCCTCGTGCGCCTCACCGAGCCCGAGCACCTGCGCGAGATCGACGAGATCTTCGACCTGGCGATGAGCCCCACCACCTCCGCGTGGACCCTCGACGGCTACGGCGAGTGGCACCGCCACCACCTGGCCGACGACGGCACGCCGCTCGAGGACATGCAGAACGTGCTGCAGCGCCAGATCTCCACGCGCAAGCGGCCGGGGTCGGCACGGTGACGCTCGCGGGCCCCTCCGTCGTGCTCGCGGCGGGCGCCATCTGCTGGCGCCTCGTGGGCACCAAGACGCAGGTGCTGCTCGTGCACCGCGGCGAGCGGGCGGATGTCTCGCTCCCCAAGGGCAAGGTCGACCCGGGCGAGACGCCGCCGCAGACCGCCGTGCGCGAGATCAAGGAGGAGACCGGGCTCAGCATCGCGCTCGGCGCCCCGCTCGGCACGATCGAATACACGATGCCGGGCGGCCGCGAGAAGATCGTCTACTACTGGGCCGCCGAGATCAGCGATGCGGCGGTGGCGGCATCCACGTTCGCACCGAACTCCGAGATCGCCTCGGTCGAGTGGCTGTCGATCAAGGATGCCCGGGCCGCCGTGAGCTACGACCGCGACCGCGACGTGCTCGACCGCTTCGCCGCACGCGTCAAGGCCGGCAACGCCCGCACCTTCCCGATCATCGCGCTGCGCCACGGCAAGGCCGTGCCGCCGGCGAGCTGGGACGGCCCGGATTCCACGCGCCCGCTGCTGCACCGCGGGCTCGAGCAGGCCCGATCCGTCGCGCCGGCGATCGCGGCCTGGGCGCCGGAACGGCTGATCTCGAGCACGGCGGTGCGGTGCATCACGACGATCGAGCCGACGGCGGCGCTCACCGGCCTCAGCATCCGCGCCACCGACGCGATCAGCCAGGACGCCTACGAGGAGGGCACGGCCAGCGTGCGCAAGGTCGTGCACAAGCGGCTCGAGCGCAAGGTCTCCGCCGTGCTCTGCAGCCACGGCCCGGTGCTGCCGCTGATCATCGACGAGATGGCCGCGCGCACGCACACGCCGCTCGACGCGCCCCTGCGCAGGGCGGCCATGCTGTCCACCGGCGAGTTCACGGTGATGCACGTCTCGGTCGACCATCCAGAGAACGGCCTCGTGGCCGTGGAGACGCACGGACCCGCGCTCGATTAGCGAGTTGTTGGCCCCTCGTTTACCTCCCGTTCACCTTCCGGCGCGAACTTGGTTAACCTCTGCCCATAGCGTCGCTTCCAGACCAGCACCGGTCTGCCCGGCACCGGAGCGACTTCACCCCCAGCTCCCTGCCGTGTTCATCACCCTGAAGGGAACACAGTGAAGTTCAAGAACGTGGCAGTGGTAGGCGCACTCGCGCTGACAGCTGCGATTGCTCTCGCGGGATGCTCGAGCTCGGGTACGCCCGCCAGCACGACCACCTCGAAGCCCGCCGACAACGGCGTCGTTTTCAAGGTCGACCCGTCCCTCTCGGGCACCATCACCGCTGGTGGATCCAGCGCGCAGGCCAACGCCGAGACCGCCTGGACCGCCGCGTTCAACGCGCAGGCCAAGGGCGTCACCATCAACTACGACAAGTCGCAGGGCTCGGGCGGTGGCGTCACCAACTGGCTCGCCGGCAGCTACGACTTCGCGGGCTCCGACTCGCCGCTCAAGCCCGACCAGGTCACCTCGTCGCAGACCACCTGTGGCGCGGACGGCGCGGTCAACCTGCCCGTCTACCTTGACGGCGTCGCGGTCATCTACAACCTCCCGGGCGTGACCGACCTCAAGCTCTCGTCGGCCACGATCGCCAAGATCTTCAGCCTCAAGATCACCACCTGGAACGACCCGGCCATCGCCGCGGACAACCCCGGTGCGACCCTCCCCGCCACCGCGATCACCACCGTGTCGCGCTCCGACGGATCGGGCACCACGCAGAACTTCACCAACTACCTCAGCGAGGTCCAGCCCTCCATCTGGACCTACCCGGCCAGCAACGCGTGGCCCGTCGCGGGCTCCAGCGCCCAGCAGGGTGGCTCCGGTGTGGTGAACACCGTCAAGGCCGGCACCGGCACCATCGGATACGCCGACCACAGCGCCATCGGCGACGTGACCGCAGCGGCCATCCAGGCCGGCTCCTCGAAGGACTTCGTGTCCTTCAGCCAGTCGGGTGCCACCGCGGCATTCACGAAGGCCGCCGTCGCGACGCCGACCAGCGCCGCGGGTGACCTCTCGCAGAAGCTCGACTACACGAAGCTCACGGACAAGTCGGCCTACCCGATCCCGCTGCTCTCGTACCAGATCATCTGCAAGACCTTCAAGGACCCGGCGCAGGCCAAGATCACGAAGGCCTACATCGGCTTCGTCGCCTCCACCGTCGGCCAGAAGATCGCCTCGGTCAACGCCGGCTCGGCTCCGGTCCCGGACTCGATGCTCAAGCAGATCGTCGCAACGCTGGCGACAGTCAAGTAACCAGAAGTACCCTTCTGCCAGACCGGT
>JAODAU010000269.1 GCA_025463615.1 Microbacteriaceae bacterium
AGACCAGGTCGAGCTGCCCTGCCGCGAGTCGGCGCGTGAGCACGCCGCTCTGGTTGACGGTGAGCTCGAGGTTGATGTGCGGGTAGAGCTGGCGGAAGTCGCGCAGGATCTGCGGCAGCTGGGTGAGGGCGAGGTCGTCGGCCGAGCCGAAGCGTAGTCGCCCGCGCATTGCCGAGCCGGTGAAGTAGCTCGAGGCCTGGTCGTGGGCGGCGAGGATGGTGCGCGCGAAGCCGAGCATCGCGTCGCCGTTGTCGGTGAGCCGCACCTCGCGGGTGTCGCGCTGGACCAGGTTTCGGCCGGCCTCCGCCTCGAGTTTTCGGATGTGCTGGCTCACCGTCGGCTGGCTCAGCCCGAGCAGCTGGGCGGCCCCGGTGAAGCTCAGCGTCTCGGCCACGGTGACGAAGGTCTTGAGCAGCACGGGATCGAACATGGTGACCTCTCATTGGAAAACGTAATGAGACTTATAGTCTTGATTCTATTCGGCAATAGCTTTGGGTCCCGTAGTTTTTAAGGACAACCACGCATTCGCCACGAAACCCCAGTTCGGAACATCTCGCCGTGACCACGGAAACCACCGCCATCAGTCCGCCCACCGAACCCATTCCGGTGCTGCTCGAACGCCCCAAGTGGCGTGACACCTTCGACGCACTCCGGGTCTACAACTACCGCCTCTACGTCATCTCGCAGGTCATCGCCAACACCTCGGCCTGGATGCAGCGCATCGCCATCGACTGGCTCGTGTTCCAGCTCACCCACAGCGTCACGGCGGTCGGATTCACCGTCTTCCTGCAGTTCGTGCCCGTGCTGGTCTTCGGCGTCTGGGGCGGGGTCATCGCCGACCGCTTCGACAAGCGCAAGCTCATGATGCTCACCCAGTCCACCGCGTTCCTGCTCTGCGGCAGCCTCGGCGCGCTCACGATCCTCGGGCTCGCGCACGTCTGGCAGGTCTACCTCGTCGCGTTCCTCCTCGGCCTCGCCGCCGTGGTCGAGGCGCCCGCCCGCTCCGCCTTCGTGAACGAGATGGTCGGCCACGCGCGCCTGCGCAACGCCATCAGCCTCAACGCCTCGATCTTCCACCTCGGCGGGCTGGTCGGCCCGGCCATCAGCGGCATCCTCGTCGCGGTCGTCGGCGCGGGCTGGTCGATCAGCGTCAACTCGGTGGCCGCCGCGATCGTGGTGTTCACCCTCTCCCGGATGCGGGTGCGCGAGCTGCACCCGGCGCCGCGCGTGCAGCGCTCCAAGGGCCAGATCCGCGAGGGGCTCGCCTACGTGGTCTCCAAGCCGACCATCCTCTGGCCGATGGTGGTGCTTGCCTTCGTCTCCACCTTCGGCATGACCCTGCCGGTGCTGCTCGTCTCGTTCGCCGACACCGTGTTCAAGACCGGAGCGGCCGGCTACGGACTCTACAGCTCGGCCGCCGCGGTCGGCGCCCTCATCGGCGCGCTGCTGTCGACCCGGCGGATGACGGTGCGCCTGCGCTCGATCATGCTGTTCGCCGGACTCTTCGGCCTCGCCCTCATCGCCTCGGGTCTCGCGCCCCTGGCCGGGCTGTTCCTCGTCTGCCTCGCGCTCATCGGCGTGACCCGGCTGCTCTTCGCCACCGGCGCCGAGTCGATCGTGCAGCTCTCGACCAACCGCACCATCCGCGGGCGGGTCATGGCGGTCTACGGCATGATCGTGCTCGGCGGCCAGGCGCTCGGCGGCCCGCTGATCGGCTGGATCGCGCAGACCTGGGGCGTGCGCACGGCGATGGTCACCGCCGGTGTCGTGCCGTTCGTCGCCGCGGTGGTGATCGCGCTCGTGCTGGCCCGATCCGGCCGCCTCTCGCTGCGGATCAAGCTCAAGCGGCCCGGCGTGCGGATCGTGCACCGGCCGGCGAAGCAGACTCCCGCGAAGGCCTAGCTCCAGCGGGCCTGGCTAGTAGGTGTGACGCGTGTCCAGCATCGCCTGCACCTCGGTGACGGCCATCACCGGCATGGTGTTGTGGCTGATCGCGGAGTTCATGTCGCCCTGCACGCTGTCGACCAGGCCGCCGAGCATCTCGACCGCGTCATCCACGATCTCGGTGCTGCGCTCCTGGGTGCCGTGCAGCAGCCACTTGGCGATCTCGAGTTCGGAGTAGAGGCGGGCGCGCTGTCGGATCTGGCGATCGGTCGCGCCCCTGGCCTGCGTGTACGCGTCGAAGGCGGCGTCGGCGACGGCCTCGGTGGGGGCACCGAGCAGCCAGTAGAGGTCCCGCGCGGGGTCGCCCACGCTGAGATTGTGCCAGCCGAGCACGCCGGTGACCTCGCCGTTGGCGCTGAGGTACGAGTCGGCGCTGAGCGAGCCGTTGACCACGGTCGGCGCGAACTGCCAGAGTGCAGAGTCCTCGGTGGCGCGCTCCCAGCGGCCGAGCAGGGCGGCGGGCACGAGGTTGGTTGCGGATGCGCGGTCCATGACGGTGACCAGGCCGCCGAGCATCTCGACCGCGTCATCCACGATCTCGGTGCTGCGCTCCTGGGTGCCGTGCAGCAGCCACTTGGCGATTTCGAGCTCGGAGTAGAGGCGCGCACGCTGGCGGATCTGGCGATCGGTCGCGCCCCTCGCCTGCGTGTACGCGTCGAAGGCGGCGTCGGCCACGGCCTCGGTGGGCGCGCCG
>JAODAU010000390.1 GCA_025463615.1 Microbacteriaceae bacterium
ACGGCCGCCAGAACAGCGGCTGGAACACCTCCACCGAATGGATGCGACCGGGCGGCAGCGTCTCGTTGGTGGTCGTGAGCAGGCCGAAGCCGACCCGCACCCCGTCGGGCGTGCCCGAGATGTTGTAGCGCAGCGACTTGGTGAAACGACGGAGGTAGTAGCTGCCGAAGCCGAGCAGGCTGGGGAACACGAAGAACAGCGGCAGGAAGTTGTCGCTGAGCACGATCCACGTCACGAGCCCGGCGGCGATCAGCAGTCCGACGATCGAACCGGTGCCGCGCAGCATCGACCCGATCAGCCGTCCGAGGTGGATCTTCACGATCGACTCCGGCGGCGTCTCCGGCAGGTGCGTCGGGGCGAGGAACTCGTTCACGCGCCGGTCGAGCACGCTCTGGCCCGCCACGACCGGGGTCGCGGATGCCGCCTGCCGCGTGCCCGACGCGAGGCGCAGGATCTCGCGGCGCACGTCATCCGCCGCCGCCGAGCCGAGGTACGAGAGCTGCACGTTCGCGTCGTGCCCGGCCTGGTTGATCTCCAACTTGGCCGCGCCGAACACCCGCGCGAGCAGCGGCCGCACGATGTTGACGCCCTGGATGCGGTCGAGCCGCGCCTTGCGGTTGGTGCGGAACAGGATGCCGGAGCGCACCTCCACCACCTCGTCGGTGATGCGGAAGGTGTGAAAACGCCACGACAGGTAGAACCCGGCGAGCAGCACGAGCAGCACCCCGAGGATCACCAGCAGCACCTGCAGGATGAGCCCGTGCCCGACCACGTAGTCGACCGGGTTGCCCTGGTCGTCGAACTGCGGGATGAACAGGCCGAGCAGCCGCTCGCGCAGGTTGCTCACCACGATGCCGAGGATGGCCACGAAGAAGATGCCGCCCTTGAGCAGCGGCGACGCCGGGTGCAGCCGGTGCCACTCCCCGTCGTTGAGGTCGGCGGTGGGCGCCATCAGAGCCCGGCCCGGCGGGTCTCCGCGAGGGCGACCAGGCGGTCGCGCAGCTCGTCCGCGTCGGCCGCGGGCAGGCCGGGGATGGTGACGCCGGCGGATGCCGCGGCCGTCACGAACTTGAGCTCGCTGAGCCCCAGCCAGCGTGCCACCGGCCCGCGGTTGATGTCGATGAGCTGCATGCGGCCGTAGGGCACGGCCACGAACCGCTGCCACATGATGCCGCGGCGGAACAGCAGGTCGTCCTCGCGCAGCTGGTACCCGATCGCGCGCACGCGCCGCGGGATGAACGCCAGGTTCACGATGCCCGCGATGGCGGCCGCCGCGAACACGATCGCCAACCACAGCACGTGCAAGACCACGAAGAACAGCACGGATGCCGCGGCCACCACGATCACGAAGATGAGCGACGACACCAGTTCCACCCACAGCAGCCGCGGGGACACGCGGCGCCACTCCACGCCGGGCAGGTCGAGACGCTTCACTTCGTTGTTTCCCGTCGGTCGCGGCGCACGGTCACGGGCGCACCCGGATCGCTCGTTTGTCGCCCTCGTCATCGTCGTCGCTCGGCGGGATCGTGCAGAAGTGCTCGGCGATCAGGCCGCCGGCCAGCAGCGCCCCGGCGCCCACGAAGGTGACGACAGCGGACGCCACAGAGCCTACCGGCACCACGGATCGGGTGAGCAGATAGACCGTGATGCCCAGCCCGAACCCGGCGCAGATCGCGCCGATGAGTGCTGAGGCCTTCGCCAGCACGAGCACGCGGGTGGCGTAGTACGCGTCGATCGGCTCGTGCGAGTGTCCGCGCGTGAATCGTCGGATCGGCACGGCGAGGGCGACGACGATACCGCCGATCACCGCGAGCGCGAGCGGGAACGTGAGGGGCGGGATGATGATGGGCCTGCCGCCCGCGGTGAGGCCGGCCTCGAGGAATCCGCCCACCACCCCGCCGACCAGGGCCAGGACGACGACGAGGGAGACGCTGGTGCGCTTCACGCCGGCACCGCCCAGAGCGGCGCGGCCGGGAACGACCAGACCTGGTCCGAGTTGGATGCCGCGAGCGCATCGATGCGCCCGTGCCCCCTCAGCTCGGCCTTCGGGGCCACCTCGAGCCACGGCACGAGCACGAACGGCCGCTCCCACGCGCGCGGGTGCGGCAGGGTGAGCCGCTCGGTCTGCTCCTCGAAGCCGCCGAAGTCGATCAGGTCGAGGTCGAGCGTGCGGTCGCACCAGCGCTCGGCGCGCACGCGGCCGTGCTCCGCCTCGATGCGGTTGAGGGCGTCCAGCAACTCCTGTGGGCCAAGGGCGGAGCGCACGAGCAGCACGGCGTTGAGGTAGTTGGGGGCGGCCTCATCTACGCCCTCCGGCTTCACCGCGAACGACTCGACGATGCCGGATGCCGCCACCACGCTCACCCCGTCGAGCGCCGCGATCTCGGCCACCGCCGACCGCAGCGTGCCCTCACGGTCACCGAGGTTGGCGCCGAGGGCGATGACCGCTGGGAGAACGACGCGCATCCGCTGGGCCCGCGGGCTCACCGGCGACCCCGGGTGATCGTGACGGAGACGTCGTCGAAGGGCACGGCGATGGGGGCGTTGGGCTTGTGCACGGTGACGCGCACCTCGAGCACGGGCGGGCGCAGCAGCACGACATCCGCGATGCGCTTGGCGACGGTCTCGATCAGGTCGACCGGGCTCGACTCGACCGCGGCGACGACCTCCTCGGCGAGCTCGCCGTAGTGGATGGTCTTGAGCAGGTCGTCGGTCTCGGAGGCCTCGCCGAGGTCGAGGCTCACGCGCACGTCGACGACGAACTCCTGGCCGTCCTCGCGCTCGTGGTCGAAGACGCCGTGGTGCGCGTAGGCGCGCAGCCCGATCAGGTCGATGTGGTCGTGGCTCATGGCTGCATAGCCTCCCACACGTCGAGCGCGGCCTTCGTGCCGGCCACGTCGTGCACGCGCACGCCCCAGACCCCGGCCTGCGCGGCGAGCGCGCTCACGGTGGCGGTGGCCGGGTCGCGGTCCTTCGGCGGGGCGCCCTTCGGCACCACGTCGGCGAGGAACCGCTTGCGCGACGCCCCGATGAGCAGCGGGTAGCCGATCGTGCCGAGCGCGGGCAGGTTGGCGAGGAGCTTCCAGCTCTGCGCCGGTGTCTTGGCGAAGCCGAGCCCGGGATCGAGGATGATGCGGTCCGGCCGCACCCCGTTGACGATCAGCTCGGCGACCCGGTTCTTGAGCTCGTTGCGCACGTCTTTGAGCAGGTTCGTGTACGTGGAGTTCGCGTCCATGGTCGCGCTCGGTCCGCGCCAGTGCATCGCCACGAAGTGCAGGCCGGTCTCGGCCGCGACCCGCGGCATCCCCTCGTCGGCGAGCCCGCCGGAGACGTCGTTGATCACCACGGCACCGATCTCGGCGGCCGCGAGGGCGGTCGACGCGTTCATCGTGTCGACGCTCACCGGGATGCCGCGATCCACGAGCCCCTGGATCACGGGAAGCACCCGCAGCTGCTCCTGTGCGACCGGCACGCGTTCCGCGCCCGGTCGGGTGGATTCCCCGCCGACGTCGATGAGCTGTGCTCCCGCCGCGACGAGGGCGGCCCCGTGCTCGATCGCATCGTCGAGGCTGAGGAACTGGCCTCCGTCGCTGAACGAGTCGGGGGTGATGTTGACGACGCCCATGA
>JAODAU010000295.1 GCA_025463615.1 Microbacteriaceae bacterium
TCGAGGGCCTCCTCGACGAGGCGCTGGGTGGAGTCGGGGTCGACGAGAAAGACGCCGTAGCCCAGCTGGGGGATCTCGGCGCCGGTGTTCAGGGTGAGGGACGGGGTGGTTGTCATGTGAACAAGCCTAGAGTCCCCGAACCATGCCCTCCAGCGCCGGCCGCAGCAGCGCCACCCACTCGCGGTAGCCGTCGGCGTTGAGGTGCAGGCCGTCCGGGGTGAGCTCCTTGCGCAGCGACCGGTCGGGGGCGGCCAGGGCCGGCCAGAGGTCGAGGTACAAGGCGTCGAACTCGGCCGCGATCTCGCGATACCGGGCGTTGATGGCCTCGATGTGGTCGGCGAACTTCGCCGCGCGCGGCATGACGCTGTTGATGAGGATCGGCGTTCCCGGCTCCCGCTCGCGGATCCGGGCGACCAGGTCGCGGAACCGCCCGGCGATGGCCGCGGGGTCCTTCGGCTCGCCCGGCTGGAGGTCGTTGGTGCCCGCCAGCAGGGAGACCGCGAGGGGCGAATCGATCGCGGTGTCGAAGCGGTCGGCGAGCTGCGCAACCGTGTCGCCGCCGATGCCGCGGTTGGCGATCGGGAGGCCCGGCAGCCAGCCGTCCCAGGCGCCGCCCTCGGTGATGCTGTCACCGTAGAGCACGACGCGGCCGGATGGCGCGGGAAGCGCCTCGAAGAGCTGCGCACGCTTGCGCTGGGTCTTCGGAAGGAAACCCTTGGGCACTTCACCGAGCGTGGGCGCCTGTCGCGCTGCGGCGGCCGGCACCCCCAGCGCGCTCGAGAGCTCGGCGGCGATGGCCGCGTACACCGGCGCATCCCAGCGGATGAGGGAGACCAGGTAGCCGTCATCCGCGCCGTCCGAGCTAACGGGCGCGGGCACGAAGGTCGCGCCGCGGGCGAGCACGAGACTCTCGGCGCGGAAGTTGAACGAGGCCGCGCGGCGCCCGAGCGCCGGCCGTGCAGGCACGCCGACGACGAACACGGATGCCGGCCCGACGCGCGCGGTCGCCGCCGCGACGAGCGCATCCAGCCGCTGCACCGCGCGCTGCGGTGCGGATGTCCCGGCCAGCCCCATGAGGTCGGCCGTGCCGAGCAGCAGCACGAGCGCCCTCGGCTGCGCGACCTCAGCGACCAGCCGCCGGGCGTCATCGATGAGTAGCGCCTCGTCGCCGAGCACGCGCACCGTCTCGCCCGGGAACCACTCCGGCCAGCCGCCGTGGAGGCTGAGCCCGTCGCCGATGAAGACGAGGTCGCCCGGGGCGGGCGGCAGGGCGAGGGATTGCAGCATCCGCGCCCGGCCGACCCGGTTGAGCAGCAGCTGGGTCGCACGCCCGCGAAGCGTCATCGCATCCTCCTAAGTGAATTCACGCTAGCTTAGGGCGCTCGCGCACTTCGCGAGCGAGGACGCGAGGGCGGACTGCTCGCCCGCCGTCAGGGCGCTGAGCATGCGGGCCTCCACGGCATCCACGAGCTCCTGTGCCGACTCGAGCGTCGCGGCACCCGCGGGCGTGAGCTCCGTCGGCAGCGCGCGCCCGTTCTCGGCGCGGTCGGGCCGGTCGACCAGGCCGCGGTCGAGCAGCAGCTGCAGCATCGTGTTCATCGACTGCCGCGTCACGAACGTGCCGCGCGCCAGGGCGGCGGCCGAGATCCCCGGCTCGCGGCTCAGCTGGAACAGGCACGAGTACTGCGAGACGGTGAGGTCGAGGGGGCGCAGCGCCTCCTCCATGCGGAGCCGCAGCAGTGACTGCGCCTGCTTGAGGACGTATCCGACCGCGGGGTGGTTGCTCATGTCAGTATCCTGACATACTATGGATGTAAAGAAACTGACATCCAAGGAGATTCGCCATGACCGTCACCGGCCCCGACTTCCTCGCCCTCCAGGTGCGCGACCTGGATCGGGCATCCGCCTTCTACGAGAACGTCGTCGGGCTCACCCGCGCCCCGTTCTCGCCGCCGCACGCGGTCGTGTTCGACACCCAGCCGACCTTCGCGGTGCGCGACCCGTCACCGGGCGTGGACCTCGAATCCGGCGAACTCGGGCTCGGCGTCGCGCTGTGGTTGCACGACCCCGACGGCTCAGCCCTCTACGAGCGCCTCGTCGCCGCCGGCGCGACGATCGTGGCCGAGCCGTTCGAGGGACCGTTCGGCACGACGTTCGTCTTCCGCGACCCCGACGGCTACTCGGTCACCATCCACGACCGGTCCACGCGCGGTTAGCCCCCCGCGAGTGGTCACTTTTTGCTCTTCCCGCGCCCGCGAAGAGCAAAAAGTGACCACTCGTTGGTGGCTGCAGCCGGCGTTCTTCGGGGGAGCTATGTGATTGGCGGCTAGGGACGCCGTCCGCTACTGTGCGGGGATGGCGCAGAAGCACGGAGCGGGCGGACCGCTCGCCGGGGTGCGGGTGGTCGAGCTGGCCGCGATCGGGCCCTCGGCGTTCGCGGCGATGATGCTCGCCGAGCTCGGCGCCGACGTCGTGCGCGTGGACCGCCCGGGCGGCACCGAACTCACGGCCGGGGCTGAGGCGGTCGACCTGCTCAACCGGGGCAAGCGATCCATCGTGCTCGACCTGAAGAGCCCCGACGAGGTGGCCGTGGCGCTTCGGCTGGTCGAGCGGGCGGATGTCGTCATCGAGGGCAATCGCCCCGGTGTCGCAGAGCGGCTCGGTGTGGGCCCCGACGACTGCTTCGCACTCAACCGCAGCCTGATCTACGGCCGGATGACCGGGTGGGGCCAGTCAGGGCCTCTCGCCCAGGCCGTCGGCCACGACATCGACTACATCGCCCTCACCGGCGCGCTCGACGCGATCGGCGCGGCGGGCGGGCCGCCGGTGCCGCCGCTGAACCTCGTGGGGGACTTCGGGGGCGGGGCGAACTACCTCGTCATCGGCATCCTCGCGGCCCTGTTCGAGGCGCGGGCCTCGGGCGAGGGGCAGGTGGTGGACGCCGCGATCGTCGACGGCGCCGCCCACCTGATGGCGAGCGTGCACATGCTCACAGCCGCGGGGCGCTGGAACGAACCGCGCGGCACGAACCTCATCGACGGCGGGGCGCCGTACTTCGGCACCTACCGCACGAGAGACGACCGGTACGTCGCGGTCGGCGCGATGGAGCCGCGGTTCTACGCGGCGCTCGTCGACGGCCTCGGTGTGCGCCTGGATGTCGCCGCCCAGAACGACGCCGCGACCTGGCCCGGGACGAAGGCGCTGTTCGCCGCGACGTTCGCCACCCGCACCAGGGACGAGTGGGCGGCGCACTTCGAGGGCACTGACGCCTGCGTCGCGCCGGTGCTCACGACGGGCGAGGCGGTGCGGCATCCGCACATCGCGGATCGGGGTTCCCTGGTCGTGCGGGACGGCATCCTGCAGTCGGCCCCCGCCCCGCGCTTCTCGCGCACCCCCACGAGCCTGGGCTCGCCGCCGGCCCTGCCGGGCGCGCACACCGCCGAAGTGCTCGCCGACTGGCTGGGTACCTAACGCGACGTGCCCAAGAATGCTCGGAATCGCGCGGATTTCGTGCAATCTTGGGCACTTCGGCGAAGCCGTGGTCGCCGTCAGCTGAGCCGCTCGGCCAGGTGCACGACGACGGTGTCGCCGACATCCTTGCCGAGTTTCTTGCGCAGCTTCGCGCTGATCGAGAGCATGTGGCCGCCCGCACCGGTGGGCATCGCGCCCGCGGTGAGGGGCTCGTCGTTGACGGTCGCGACGACCCGCACCGACCTGCCCGTGCCGAACAGTTCCGCGGAGTCGGGGATCTCGACGCAGGACCAGACGTCGCCCTTGACCGTCACCCCGATCGGTGCGCTGAAGGTGACGTCCATGGGTCCGACCGCTGTGCTCATGCGTCAATCATCCAATCGCTTCCAGGGTGTGTACATGCATTGGGCCCACGTCATGCCGCCACGGTCGAAACGCGCGCAGCGCGCACGCCAGATTTCCAGCGCTTCAGCGACGCTCGCCTCGTCCATGTAGTAGGTGCCCGGAGCACCGTGATGAATGAGATTCGGGTCGCCGTCGAACGCCATATCGAGGCCGTGGAGATAGACCAGGGCGGTCGTTACGGACGGATCCTCGGACCATCCGCCGTCGAGCGGCCCCTCGACCCACGGAACCGCGATGGCGTGTGCCCGTTCGCGGGACAGCCGACCCCGGACGACGGCGGACCAGACACGGTCGATCGAGTCACGACTCGGCCATCCGTCAGCGGTTGTTGCAAAGCGCAGTGCGTTCATTGTGCGCGTCGTGACGTGACGCACCCGGTGAGATTCGTTGGTGCGCACACGCTACCAGCGCGGGGCTCTTCGCCGCCAGAACGGACACCCCGCGCAACACGCCGTTGCAGGACTGCTGCAGTCGGCGTGTCGCGCGAGATGTCCGTCAGGGCACGCGATCCGCGGGGCGGCTAGCCCTCCACCTGCTCCAGGGCCTCCTCTGCACGTGACTCGCTGCCCTCGGCGAGGCCGCGGTTGATCGAGGCACGCGACGCGAGCCACATCACCACGCCGGCCAGCAGCACGAACACCTCGGAGACGGTCAGCGACCAGATGATGCCAGGGAGCCCGAACCACAGGTTGCCGAGAATCACCACCGGGATGAACACCACGCCCTGCGCCATCGACAGGATGATCGACGGCAGCGACTTGCCGGTCGCCTGGAACAGCGACGTGATGAGGCCGGTGAACCCGTTCGCGATCATCGCCACGAGCTGCGCCGTGAGCACGACCACGCCGATCGCGAGCACCGATTTGTCCGCGGTGAAGGCCGAGATCACCTGGTCGCGGAAGAGGAACGCCGTGACCGCGAAGAAGAGGGTGATGATGCCGACCGCGACGGCCGAGGTGCGCAGCGCCGACGTGAGTCGGGCGCGGTCGCCCTTGCCGAACGAGTAGGCGAGCAGCGGCAGCACGCCGAGCGTGATGCCCATTACCAGGAACTCCGGCACCTGCGCGATCCGCACCGCGACGCCCATGGCCGCGAGCGGCCCGTCGCCGTAGTTGGCCGCGAGGTTGTTGAGCACGAGCGACGTAACGATGAGGAACGCGGACTGGATGAGCTCACCCGATCCGACGCCGAAGACCGGCTTCAGGATGGCGGGCGACAGCCGGAACCAGCGCGGCGCCAGGCTCACGTGCTCGCTGTTGCGGGTGAGCCAGGTGACGAAGTACGCGATCGTCACGGCGTTCGCGAGGCCCATGGCCAGAGCGGCGCCGGCGACCCCCCAGTGCAGCACGAGGATGAACAGCACGTCGAACACCACGTTCGCCACGGTGGAGAGGATGAGGCCGACCATCGCCTGGCGAGCGGCACCCTCCGCGCGAACGAGCTGCTCGAGGCAGAACGCCGCGGCGAGCACGGGAACGAACGCGAGCATCACGGCGACGTACGACGTGGTGGCGGACACGGCCGCGGCGTTCGCACCGAGCAGCGCGACCAGCGGGTGAATGAGCAGGAGCCCGACTCCGCCCAGGATGATGCCGACGATCACCGAGCCCCAGAGGGCGAACGACGACACGTGCTTGATCTCGCCAGCTCTGGCCGGGTCGTTCTCCGATGCACCGAGCAGGCGCGACATGAGCGAGCCGCCGCCCACGCCGAACACGCCGCCGACCGCCATGACCAGGCCGAGCAGCGGGGTGCCGAAGGTGATCGCGGCGAGGTATGCCGTGTTGTGCTGCGAGCCGATGAAGCCCGCGTTGATCACGTTGTAGACGGCACCGACGATCATGGCGGCGGCCATCGGCACGCAGAGGTGGATGAGGGCCCGCACGATCGGCGCGGCCGAGAGGTACCAGCGGTTGCTGCCGACGGCAGCGGTGGTTTCTGTGGACATGATTGCTCCTTTTTGGGCACGACGAATTTGGGCACGACGAAGGGCGACGGCACGGCCGTCGGTGAACCGGATCGACTAGCGGGTGGGCTGCGGCAGTTGCGCGGTGATCTTCAGCAGCAGGGCGTGGAGCGTCTCGCGCTCCTTCTCGTCCAGCGGGGCGAGGATGGTCTCGCCGGCGGCGAGCATGGCATCCTCGAACCCGGCGATCAGCTGGACGCCGGCGGGGGTGGCGTACACGCGCTTGCTGCGCTCGTTGCCCGCCTCCGTGCGGCGTTCGATGAGCCCGCGCGCCTCGAGCCCCTGCAGGAGGCTCGACACGCTCGCGGCACTGGTGCGCGTCATCTGTGCGATGTCGCGCTGGATCGAACCGGGGTTCTGCTCGAGGAAGCCGAGCGCGAACGCCTGCTCGTGGCTGAGGTCGCGCGCGCGCACCAGTCCTGGCCGGCCTTCATCTGCGCCCACCCGATCCAGCGGAACAGGTCGAAGCTGGTGGTGAAGGTCGGTTCGTTCATATTCAGAACTCTAATAGTTAGATATCTAACTGTCAACCCTCGAACAAAGGAAAAGTGGAAGGATCGTGCTGTGACGGACGAGACGACCCGCGACAACACCCCCACCGATCCGCGCGAGCTCCAGCGCAACCTCGCCGAACGACTGTTCCCGGGCCCGACGAAGGTGATGTCGAACCAGCGCACCGAGCACATCGACCGGCTGCTGCGGCAGCGCGGCAACCCCTGGGCCGAGAAGGCCCGCGCGGATGCCAAGGCGCGCGTCGAGCGTCCGGCCCGCGGAGCGACGCCCGAGCCGGCCACCGAGAACTCCGCCTCCACGAACGAAGACCTCGTGAAGCTGGGCGAGACCCTCGAGCAGCAGAACGAGCTGTTGCGCGCAATCCTCTCGAGCACGGTCGATTCACAGACCGATGCGCGTTCGACGGCGCAGAACTCGCGAACGTTCGCGTGGGCGGGAACGGCGATCGCGCTGCTCACGCTGATCGCGACCGTCATTCTCATCGTGGAGGCGGTGGGCGGGGCGTAGTTGCCCCGCTGTTAACGCGACACGGCCGCACAGTTCACTGACTGGCCAAGTGGGCTCGGGAGGGTGATCCCGACGCCGGGCGAACGCCTCGCGTCGGGGGATCTTCGACGAAAGAGGCCGCCGTGCCGGACGTCACACGTCGCTCACTGCTGCTCGCCGGGGCGGGCGGACTCGCCCTCCTCTCCCTCGGCGGCATCACGCAGGGCGGGCTCTCGGCGCGGGCCAGCGCCACAGTGCCGCGGGCCATCTCCACGGCGGGGACGACGCTGGAGCAGACGGCGAGCGCCGCGGCATCCACGGGCTACCGTCGGCTCGTCGCCGGGCCCGGCTTTCCGCTGGTCGTTCGCGAGGAGCTCGCGCGTGCGCGAACGGCGAGGGATGACACGCGAACGGGCCTCGCCTCGATCGTGCAGTTCACCGACCTGCACATGATCGACGCGCAGTCGCCGATGCGGCTCGAGTTCCTGGCGGCGAGTGCGCCGCCGTTCTTCCGCCCGCACGAGTCGCTCGGCACGCACGCCGCGGCGCGGCTCGTCTCCCGCGTGAACAGGATCGCGAACGGCCCGTTCAGCGGTCGAGCGTTCGACTGCGTGGTGTCGACCGGCGACAACTCCGACAACAACGAGGCGCTCGAACTGCAGTGGTTCCTCACCGCGATGAGCGGCGGCGAGATCACGGCGAACTCCGGCTCCGCCACCGAGTGGGAGGGCGTGCAGGACACCGGCGACCCGCTCTATTGCAACCCGGAGCGCGCCTCGACGGACCGGTACAAGCGGGCCGGGTTCCCGCGCATCGACGGGTTCTTCGGCCGCGTCATCCGCCCGCACACGAGTGAGGGGCTGAATACGCCGTGGTACTCGGTGTTCGGCAACCACGACGACTCGATCGGCGGCACGATCCCGGCCCAGTGGATCCCGCTGGAGGAGCTCTACACCGGCAGCACCAAGTTCACCGGGTTCACCACGGATGCCGCGAACGCCTCCCTCGCCTCCGGCCTCGCCGCGCACACGCCGTCCCGCCTCGGCCGCGACGCGAAGGTCGACTGCCGCTGGCAGGTGACGGCGGATGCCCGCCGCCGCCCGTTCTCCCCGCGCGAGTTCATGACCGCACATCTCGACCCCGCCGTCACCGGCGCCGGCCCGGTCGGGCACGGCTTCACGCGGGATGCCGCGGCCGCCGGCATCGCGTACTACACGTTCCCCATCGCGCCCGGGGTCACCGGCGTTTCGCTCGACTCCACCAACCGCGGCGGCTGGACGCGCGGCAGCCTCGGCACCGAGCAGTTCCGCTGGCTCGAGGGCGTGCTGCGGGCGGGCAGCAGCACATACTACGACGCGGGCGGCGCGCGGGTGAGCCAGGCGGCATCCGACCAGCTGTTCGTGCTGTTCAGCCACCACACGAGCGCCTCGATGGACAACCCGACGCCCGACCCGGCCCACCCGGCGGAGGCGCGGCACCTCGGTCCGGAGATCGTGGCCCTGGTGCAGCGGTTCCCCAACGTGCTCGCCTGGGTCAACGGGCACACGCACACCAACGCCATCACTCCGCGGCCAGGCCCGACGCCCGAGCGCGGCTTCTGGGAGATCAACACGGCCTCGCACATCGAGTTCCCGCAGCAGGCCCGCATCGTGGAGGTGTGCGACAACCACGACGGCACGCTGTCGCTCTTCACCACCCTCATCGAGTCGGATGCCCCCTACCAGGCCACCTACGACGACGGCAGCCAGGCCGCGCTCGCCTCCCTCTACCGCGAGTTCTCGCTCAACGACCTCAACTACACGGGCTCGCACGAGGGCCTCCCGAAGGACCACAACACCGAGCTGCTGCTGGCGCACCCGCTCGCGTAGGTACCAATTTGGTGCCATATATGGCACCATTGAAGCGATGGCATCAGTAGACAAGATCGAGACGAAAGCCCGGAATTCACCCGGCGCAACGCAACCGACACGCGTCGATCACTATCGTTACGCGGTGCAGTGGTCGCCCGACGACGACGAGTTCGTCGCGACGATCGCGGAGTTCCCGTCGCTCTCCTGGCTGGCGTCCGACCAGCTCGATGCGCTCCGCGGGCTGGAAGAGCTCGTGCAATCCGTCGTTGACGACATGCGCGCGAACGGGGAGACCGTGCCGGAGCCGCTCGCCGAGCGCTCGTACAGCGGGCGGCTCAACCTCCGGGTGTCAGAGCGCCTGCACAGGAGGCTCGCCGTCGAGGCCGTGCAGCACAACCAGAGCCTCAACTCCTACGTGAGCCAGCTGTTGGACGGCAGAGCGTCCGCTTAGTCGGTGGCCAGGGCAGGGATCGCACCAACACCGAGCTGCTGCTGACGCACCCGCTCGCGTAGCTTCGGCGTACCCTGTGCGCCATGTCGCTGGATCGCCTGCTCGGCTCGTGGAACCTCTCGATGGATCACTCGCAGCTCGACGTGCCGGTGACCGGCCGGCAGCGCTACGAGCGCGTGCTCGACGGCGCATTCGTGATGCTCACCTGGAGCTACGACCGGCCCGACTTCCCGGACGCGATCGCCATGCTGGACGAGCACCGGTACCACTACTTCGACGTGCGCGGCGTCATCCGCGTCTTCGACTTCGAGATCGACGACGCCGGCTGGCGGATGACGTGGCTGGCCCCCGAGTTCTCCCAGCGCTCGGTCGCGCGCTTCGGCGGCGACGACCGCATCGACGTGCTCGGCGACCGCTCCGACGACGAGGGCGCCACCTGGACCCCGGACTTCCGCACCACCCTCACCCGGGCGTCCTGAGCACCACGCGTTAGGAATCCGTCAGGATTCCGCGGGCCCCCGTTAGGAGTTCGCAAGCACCCCGGATCGGGGTTCCCCCAGGGTGTCTACTCATCTGCTGTGCCTCACGGGGCATCGGGCCCGATCAGGTCGCCCGGGAACCAATCGAATGGGAGCTTTCCATGCTCGACGTTGTCTATGTCCTCGTCGTCATCGCGGTGTTCGCGGTGATCGGCGTCGTCGCCTGGGGGGTCGAGAAGCTGTGATCGCGTTCACGATCGTTGCCGCCGTCCTGGCCGTCGCGTCGCTCGTCTACCTCGTCATCGCCCTGCTGAAACCGGAGCGATTCTGATGGCGGTACTCCTGGGGATCCTGCAGATCCTCGCGCTCGTCATCCTGCTCGCGCTCGTGTACCGCCCGCTCGGCGACTACATGGCGCGCATGTTCACGACCTCCAAGGACCTCAGGGTCGAGCGCGGCTTCTACCGCGTGATCGGCGTCGACTCCGGCTCCGAGCAGACCTGGCGCATCTACCTGCGCAGCGTGCTCATCTTCTCGCTGGTGGGGGTGCTGCTGCTCTACGCGATCCAGCGCCTGCAGGCCGTGCTGCCCTACGCGCTCGGCTTCCCGGCGATCCCGGAGGGGCTCTCGTTCAACACGGCTGCATCCTTCGTGAGCAACACCAACTGGCAGTCCTATTCGCCGGATGTCACCATGGGCTACGCCGTGCAGCTGGGCGGCCTGGTGGTGCAGAACTTCCTCTCCGTGGCGGTCGGCATCGCCGTCGCCATCGCGCTGGTGCGCGGTCTCGCGTTCCGCAAGACGGGAACGCTCGGCAACTTCTGGGTCGACCTCACGCGGGTCACGCTGCGACTGCTGCTGCCGCTCTCGATCGTCGGTGCGGTGATCCTCATCGCCGGCGGCGTCATCCAGAACTTCAACGGATTCACCACCGTGCACACGCTCACCGGGGCGACGCAGTCGATCCCGGGCGGACCGGTCGCCTCGCAGGAGGTGATCAAGGAGCTCGGCAACAACGGCGGCGGCTTCTACAACGTGAACTCGGCGCACCCGTTCGAGAACCCCACCGCGTGGACCAACCTGTTCGAGATCTTCCTCATGCTGGCGATCCCGTTCGCCCTCACGCGCACGTTCGGCCAGATGGTCGGCGACAAGCGCCAGGGGAACGCGATCCTCGCGGTCATGGCCTCGATCTTCGTGGTGTCGCTCACCGCGCTCACCCTGTTCGAGACGCTCACCGGCGGTGCCGCGACGCGGCTGGCCGGGGCGGCGATGGAGGGCAAGGAGCAGCGGTTCGGCATCTGGGGCTCGACCCTGTTCGCCACGACCACGACGCTCACGTCCACCGGCGCGGTCAACTCGAGATCGGAAGAG
>JAODAU010000078.1 GCA_025463615.1 Microbacteriaceae bacterium
CTCACCGTCGAGATCTTGTACTGCGCGGGGGTGCCGGTCTCGAGCCGCACGGTGACGTCGCCGCTGACCGTGTTGACGCGCGCGGTGTCGGGCGTGCCCTTGAGGTCGAGAAAAACGTTGCCCGAGACGCCGTCGCAGGCGAACTTCATGATCTCGCCGGATGCGGTCACCTCGCCGCTCACGGTCTTGGCGGTGACGTTGCCGTAGTGGCCGCGCACCGCGATCTCGCCGCTGACCGCGTTGAGCTGGAGGTCGCCGTAGACGTTGTCGATGACGAGGTCTCCGCTGACCGTGCTGATCGTGGCATCCTCGGTGAGCCCGCTGATGAGGGCGCTCGCCGAGACGACGCCGAACTTGAGGGCGACATCCCGCGGCACCATGATGCTCACGTCGGCGCTGGCGCGGCCGGTGAAGGAGCGGAAGACCTCCACCCAGTTGTCCCAGCCGATCTGCGGGTGGTCGACCTCGAGCGTGTCGCCGTCGATGCTCACCCGCAGCGACTTGCCGCGCACCGAGTTGATCTCCACGCGAGCGCCCGGCTCGTCGTGGCCCACGATGTTGACCTGGCCGGCGATGAGGCTCACCTTGAGCTTGCGGACCATCTCCACGTCGATCACCTTCGGCCCGTCCACGAGCCACTTCTCCTGCGTCATTATTCTACCTTTCGAGATATATCGCGTTTGCGTATGAACACGATATATCTCGAGTTACGCGAAATACAACCCTTTTCTTGACCTTGACGCTGCGTCAACCTCTAGCGTGAACGACATGAACGAGAACGAGTGGTCGATCCAGGAGATCGCCCGGCTGTCGGGTACGACATCCCGCACGCTGCGCCACTACGGCGACGTCGGGCTGCTCGCGCCGAGCCGCGTGGGAGACAACGGATACCGCTATTACGACGAGCGCGCGCTGGTGCGGTTGCAGCGCATCCTCATGCTCCGCGATCTCGGCCTCGGGCTCCCGTCGATCGGCGAGGTGCTCGACGGCCAGCGCGACGACGGGGAGGCGCTGGCCGTGCACCTGCGCTGGCTGCGCCAGGAGCAGCAGAGACTCGACCGGCAGATCAGCGCGGTCGAAGGCACCATCGAGAAACTGAAGGGAGGTGAGAACCTCATGGCAGAAGAATCACTGGACGGATTCGACCACACGCGATACCGCGAGGAGGTCGTCGAGCGCTGGGGCGAGAAGGCGTACGCCGACTCCGACGCCTGGTGGCGTTCCAAGAGCGAGGCCGAGAAGGCCGAGTGGATGTCGCGCCAGAAGCAGCTCGCGGCCGACTGGATCGCGGCCGTCGGCACCGACCCGACGTCACCGGAGGCGCAGGAACTGGCGCGGCGCCAGCACGACTGGCTGGCCGGCATCCCGGTCGGCCCGCCGATGTCGAAGGAGTACTTCAACGGCCTCGGCACGATGTACGTCGCCGACGAGCGCTTCGCGAAGAACTACGGCGGAGTGGAGGGTGCGACGTTCGTGCGCGACGCGATGGCGGCGTGGGCGGACGGGCACCTATAGAAACTCGGTCCCTGAGGCTCTCGAAGGGCCGCTTCTCGTGATGGCCCCTTCGAGAGCCTCAGGGACCGGGTATTGCGCTCTCGACAAGAGTGAGTGTACAGTCACTCACATGAGCCCGAACATCCTCTCCACGGCAGACGCCCGGCGCGACACCGTGGTCGACAGCGCGATCACCGTGTTCGCACGGTCGGGCTACCTCGGCACGCCGATCGCGGCCGTCGCCGAGCACGCGCACATCTCGCCCGCCTACGTGTTCAAGCTGTTCCCGGGCAAGGAGACGCTGTTCGTCGCCGCGCTCGACGAGTGCTTCGTGCGGGTGGTGGATGCCCTGGACCGGGGTGCCGCCGGCTCCGCCGACCAGAGTGGCGCCGGCATCCTGTACGCCATGGGTGGCGCGTACGCGGAGCTCATCCGGGATCGCGACCTGCTGATGCTGCAGGTGCACGCGCAGTCCGCCGTGGGCCAGCCCGAGATCGCCCAGGCGCTGCGGCGCGGGGTGGAGAAGGTGACCGGGTTCGCGAAGAGCCGGTCCGGGGCGAGCGACGACGATGTGCAGCGCTTCATCGCCTACGGCCAGCTCTGCCACCTCATCGTCACCACCGGCATCGAGGATTCGAGCGCCGAGTGGGCGACGATCCTCACCGCCGGTATCCGCCACTAGACCGGGTCGCTCCCGCGGCACATTTTGTTCGTCTCAAGAGTGATTGACCAATCACTCACCAACCGAAGGAGATCCTGATGACCACCACACAACTCTCGACCGAGGCACCGCGGAGCACTCGCCGCTGGCTCGCCCTGAGCGTGCTCGCGCTTGCGCAGTTCCTCGTGATCCTCGACGCGTCGATCGTCAACATCGCGCTGCCGTCCGTGGGCGCCGAGCTGCATCTCGACACCGCCGCGCTCAGCTGGGCGATCACCGCGTACATCCTGCCGTTCGGCGGCCTGCTGCTGCTCGGCGGCAAGCTCGCCGACCGCTTCGGGCACCGGCGGGTGTTCCTCATCGGCGTCAGCGGGTTCATCGCCGCGTCGACGCTCGCCGGGTTCGCCACGAGCGGTGGGATGCTGTTCGCCGCCCGCGCGCTGCAGGGGACATCCGCCGCACTGCTGGCGCCGGCCTCGCTGGCGATCGTGACCCAGCTCTTTCTCGAGCCGGCCGCCCGCACGCGGGCGCTCGGCGTCTGGGGTGCGGTCGCCGGCATCGGCGGCGTCGCGGGCGTGCTGCTCGGCGGCGTGCTCACGGCCACGCTGGGCTGGCGCTCGGTGTTCTTCGTGAACGTGCCCGTCGGCATCGTCGTGCTCGTCGTGCTGCCGCTCCTTCTCACCGCCGACCCGCGCGGGCAGCGCGAGCGGCTCGACATCGCGGGCGCCGTCACGGTGACGCTCGGGCTCGGATCCGTGGTCGCCGCACTCACGCAGGCCTCCGCGCTCGGATTCGCCAGCCCGGTCACCCTCACCCTCGCCGGTGTCGGCGCGCTCCTCCTGGTGGCGTTCGCGCTGATCGAGCGTCGCGCCGCGAACCCGCTCGTGCGGTTCGGCATCTTCCGCAACCGCTCGGTGAGCGCGGGCAACCTGGCGATGTTCTTCGCGGGCGGGGCCACGACGGGCCTCTTCTTCCTGCTCTCCGTGTTCATGCAGCAGGTGCTCGGCTACGACGCGCTCACCGCCGGGCTCACGCAGCTGCCGCTCGCCGGCACGCTGGTGGTCGTCGCGGCGCTGCTGCCTGGGCTGATCGCCAGGACGGGCGCGCGCGTCACCCTGGTCGCCGGCCTCGTGATCATGGCGGGCGGTCTGCTCTGGCTGGCCGCCGCGCCGAGCGACGCCGGGTTCGTCGCAGACCTGCTCGGCCCGTCGATCGTGATCGGCGTCGGCCTGGCCGGCGCGTTCCTCAGCGGCACCCAGCTCGCGGTGAGCGAGGCGACGGGCCAGGATGCCGGCCTCGCCAGCGGCCTGGTCAACACCAGCCAGCAGATGGGCGGCGCGCTCGGGCTCGCGATCCTGGCCACGGTCGCGGCATCCCACACGGCGACGGTAGCGGCGAATGGAGCGGCGCTGCCTGTGGCGCTGGGCGCGGGCTTCAGCTGGGCGTTCCTCGGGGCGGCGGCCTTCGCGCTGGCCGGCGCGGCTGCGGTGCTGGCGGTAGCCCGCCGCCCGCGCTGACCGGTCGCTGAGGCTCTCGAAGGGCCCCTTCTCGTGGTGCCCCCGTCGAGAGCCTCAGGGACCGGCGAGCTCACTGACCGGCGAGCTCA
>JAODAU010000339.1 GCA_025463615.1 Microbacteriaceae bacterium
CGGCGCGCTGGTCGGACTGGCGGTCGGCGACGCGCTCGGGATGCCGACGCAGTACTTCCCGCGCGAGAAGATCCGCGCCCGCTACGGCCTGCTCGACGACTTCCACGCCGGCCCCGACGACAACGACATCAGCCGCGGCACGCCCGCGGGGCACGTCACCGACGACACCGACCAGGCCGTCATCCTGGGTCGCCTGTTCGTGGAGGGCGGCGGCTCGGTCGACCCCGACCGCCTCGCGAGCGAGCTGCTCGCCTGGGAGGCACGGATGAAGGCGGCCGGCTCCCTCGACCTGCTCGGGCCGTCGACGCTCAGGGCGCTCCGGCTCATCGCCGAGGGCGTCTCGCCCGACGAGACCGGGCGCTGGGGCGACACCAACGGGGCGGCGATGCGGATCGCGCCGGTCGGGGTGGGCACGGCCGCGGCATCCGTCACCGACGTCGTCGATGCCGTGGAACAGGCGGGCAGGGTCACCCATAACACCGGCATCGCGATCGCCGGTGCGTCGGCCGTGGCGATGGCGGTGAGCTCGGGAGTCGAGGGCCGCTCGTTCGAGGAGTCGCTCGCCCTGGCCATCGAGGCGGCGCGCATCGGCGGCACCCGAGGCAACTACGTGGCGGGCGCGGATGTCGCGTCCCGCATCGAGTGGGCGGTCGGCCTGGTCAGCGGCCTCGACCCCGACACTGCGGCGGACCTCGTCTACGACCTCGTCGGCGCCGGCGTCGCCACCCAGGAGGCGGTGCCGGCGGCGTTCGCCATCGCGAGCCTGTTCCCCGCCGACACCTGGTCGACCTGCCGCTACGCCGCGAGCCTCGGCGGCGACTGCGACACGATCGCGGCCATCGCGGGGGCGATCGTGGGGGCGCACGCGGGCGTGGGCACGATCCCCGCCGGCATCCTGGATCGGCTCACCGCGGCGAACCCGGACCTCGCGCTCGAGTCGCTCGCCGACGAGTTGCTGGCGCTGCGGGGGCGCAATGACTGACGCGCGGGTGGTCTCGGTGAGCAGCATCCTCGTGGACCTCACGGTCGACGTGCCGCGCCTGCCTGACCAGGGCGGCGACGTGCTCGCGACCGGCACGCGCACGCTGGTCGGCGGGGGATTCAACCTCGCGGCGGCGGTCGCGCGGCAGGGTGCGGAGTGCGTCTATGCCGGGCCGCACGGCACCGGGCCGTACGGCGACCTCGTGCGCTCGGCGCTCGCCGCGGAGGGCATCGTCGCAGGCGGAGTGTCCCGCACCGAGGGCGACACCGGCTTCTGCGTCAACCTGGTCGAACCGGATGCCGAACGCACCTTCGTGACGGTCACCGGCGTGGAGACCTCGATCCTTCGTTCCGAGCTCGACGCGCTCGACGTGCGCCGCACCGACCTCGTCTCCGTCTCGGGCTACGACCTCGCGTACCCGCAGAGCGGTCCGGTGATCGCCGAGTGGGTGCACGACATCGAGGGCCGGGCGCTCGTGGCGCTCGACCCCGGGCCGCTCGTGCTGGAGATCCCCGGCGAGCTGCTCGATCCGGTGGTCGAGGCGGCGTTCCTCGTCTCGATGAACCGGCGCGAGGCGCGGCTGGTGTCGGGGGAGCCGTCGCTCAGCGGTGCCGCCCTGCTCGACGCGCTGCGCCAGGCGCTCGCGGTGAGCGCCGAGACTGTCGTGGTCGTGCGCGAGGGGGCCGACGGATGCACCGCCTGCGGCGGACAGCTCGGCCCCGAGCCCGTGGCGTTCGCCTCGCCGTCCGTGGTCGCCGTCGACACCACGGGCGCCGGCGACACCCACACCGGCGTGCTGCTGGCGGAGCTCGCCCTCGGCAGCGACCTTCGCCGGGCCCTGGAGCGCGCCACCCTGGCGGCGGCCATCTCGGTCACCCGCACGGGCTCGGCCACGGCCCCCACCCGCGCCGAGCTCGACGCGCTGTAAACACCCCCAAGGGCAGACTTCGTCCCTTCTTGAGGCTCCGGAACAGCCGAAGTCGGCCCTTCGCGGATGGTTACGGGGCCTCGATGACCCGATCCGGCTGGGCTTGCTGGTGCTCCAGCTCGCCGCCCTGCCGGCCGCCGTACGGGCGGCCGTGGTCGGCGAACTCCTCGCGGAAGAACGTGAACCGCCACTCGCCGAGCTCGACCCGCGCCCCCGTGCGCAGCACCTCGCCCCCGCCCTTCGGCACGTCGAAGAGGAACAGCACATACTCGTCGGCCGGATTGTGCCGGATGTCGGCGTGCGCCGCCATGAGCCCGTCCAACCGGAGGTGGCAGTCTGCGCCGGACCCGATCGTGGTGACCGGCTCGAGCAGGCCGAACTCGCGGGGCGGCTCGCCGTCCCAGTCCGCCTCATCCACGCCCAAGATGAGCCGCGGACGCCCCGATCCGTAGCCGGCGTGGGTCGTGGTGGGGTGCTGCTCCTGTGCGGTCATGCAGGGGGTTCGTGGCCGACGCGGGAAGCGGTGGCTTCTACAGCTGGTCGGTCCCGGCGTACAGCACGACCTCGCTGATGACGAAGAGCACGAAGGTCGCGGCGATGCCGAGCAGCGGCACCCACCAGGCCGTATAGCCGCGTAGTCGCCGACGACCCGCGACCAGAACGGACGCGGCGAAGAGCACCCAGGGGCCGATGATGATCAGCCACAGGGAGGCGTTCATCACGCCGAAGTTGCACGCCCGCTCGCTGCAGGCGTCACCGATGAAGTTCGAGATGATCCCGGCGTACGTCACGAAGAGGATGAAAACGACCTGCAGCGCGAAGACGAAGATGACGATCGGCAGGTCGGCGGCGCCGTAGCTGGTGCGGATGGTCTCGCCCGAAGTCTGCGGAGTGCGCGGGGGCCGCGGCTCGCGGTGCTTCCGCACCCTCGGCGCCTCGTAGTGTTCCCCCCAGGGCGAGTCATCCACGGCCCCAGCATAGGTGAGGAAACCCCGATGTGCGGCTAAGCCAGCGAGGGGTTCTCCCGGTCGTCGGCGACGGCGAGGTAGCTGCTCAGCCGCTCGATGAAGTCGTCGCTCGGGGTGTACGAGGGGTCCGCCGAGGCCTTGGTGTACTCGGCCTGGAGCTCGTCGATGGCCTGGTCGATCTCCAGCACCGCGAGCGCGTTGCGCTGGGCGTCGTCGAGTTCTACGAGGAGTCCGATCGCGCGGTCGATATCCGCAGGCCCGCCGTACACGTATTCGGCCATGCTGGCCCTCCTTAGCTCGTCATCCGAGCGTACCGGAGGGCGGGGCGATGCTCAGCCCAGCGTGAATCAGCCCAGCCGCGACACCAGCTTCTTGGCGCGCTTCTGCGCCTCGGCGGATGCCTTGGCCCGCGCCTTCTTCGCCTTCTTGCGCGCCTTCTTCACGTCAGGGTCGTTCCACGCCTTGGTGAGCGAGTGCTTCAGCTCCTCGTAGCGGTCGCGCTCCGCGTGGGTGCCGATGATGTACGCCAGCGCGGCGATCAGGAGGATGGGGATGATTTTGCTTCGCATCCCCCACTCTGTACACCGTTTCGGTCGAGTTGTCCGCCCTCAGGATGCCCGGTTGATGCGCATCGGCAGGCGCCGGGTCGCGCCCGGCACCGTGATCACCCAGTTGAAGGCGCCCGGGCGCTCGAACGGCAGCTGGTCGAAGTTGATCGCGAACGGGATCGCCTGCGCGTCCCCGGCCGGCAGCTGCGGCGGGCGGCCGATGGTGAACTCGGTGCTGAACTCGTAGAGCGGCTCGGGCAGGCCGTCGGGCGCGATGCCGGAGGCGAGCTGCTGGCTGTGGCCGTCCTCATCCTCGAGGAAGAT
>JAODAU010000346.1 GCA_025463615.1 Microbacteriaceae bacterium
TCGTCCGCCGTCGCGGGCGACGCCTCCATCTCGATCACGACCAACGGCATCGGGCTGGACCACCGCATCCACGAGCTCGTGGCGGCCGGGCTCACCCGCATCAACATCTCGCTCGACACGGTGGACCGCGACCACTTCGCACGACTCACCCGGCGCGACCGGCTGCCCTCCGTGTTCGCCGGAATCGAGGCGGCGAAGGCCGCCGGGCTCACCCCGCTCAAGATCAACGCCGTGCTCATGCGCGACACCCTCGCCGGCGCCGCCGACCTGCTGGAGTGGGCGCTCGCCAACGGCGTGCGGCTGCGGTTCATCGAGCAGATGCCGCTCGACGCCGACGAGGCCTGGGCGCGCGACAACATGGTGGATGCCGCCGAGCTGCTCGACGTGCTCGGCGCGCGGTTCACGCTCTCGCGTCCCCACCGCGAAGACCCGTCGTCGCCGGCGGAGGAGTGGGAGGTCTCTGCGGGGGCGGCGCCGCTCGGCACGGTCGGCATCATCGCCTCCGTCACGCGCTCCTTCTGCGAAGCCTGCGACCGCACGCGCATCACCGCCGAAGGCACCGTGCGGTCGTGCCTGTTCGGGGACGACGAGACCGACCTGCGCGCGCTGCTGCGGGGCGCGGCAACCGACGGCGAGATCGCCGACTGGTGGCGCGCCGCCATGTGGGGCAAGCAGGCGGGACACGGGATGTCGCTGCCGGGGTTCCGGCGCCCGCAGCGGAGCATGGGGGCGATCGGTGGCTGACACGGTGGTGGTGCGGTACTTCGCCGCGGCATCCGAGGCCGCCGGGCTCGAGCAGGAGACGCTGCCCGCGCTCGCGACCGTCGGGGAACTGCGCGCGCTGCTGGTCGAGCGGTACGGGGACGCGATGGCGCGGGTGCTGGCATCCGGCTCGTTCCTGGTCGACGGGGTGGTGAGTCGCGACGATGCGCGGGGGCTCGGGGCGACCGTGGATGTGCTGCCGCCATTTGCCGGGGGATAGTCGCGTCATAATCGGGTCGCCGCGGTGTCTTCTCAGGTATGAGATCCCAGCTTCTACACGACGGTCACCTGGTGCTCGACCTCACCTGTGAAGAGCACAACGCGGTATCCGGTGCGGTGAGCGCGGTGATGGCCGCCCTCGAACCGTGCCAGATCGAGGAGGTGCTCGACCTCGACGTCGACGCTGCCTACGAGATCCAGTACAGCATCTACCTCTGCGAATCCGCGGCCCGACTGACCGGCGTGCGCTGGCTTCCGCCGGGCGAGTTCGACGACGAGATCACGGTGAGCATGGGGATCCGGCCCAACCTCGACATCCGGTTTGACGGCGAAGGCAGCGCGTGGCGGGTCGACCACGCGCAGCTGCGGTTCGTGGAGACGTGCATCGCGTTCCACTCGGGTGGGGCGCTGGTGGGGACGCGGGCGATTCCGGTGGTGGTGTAGGGGTACCGCGGGGGGCGAGCGGATCGGGGTCTTCGTCCCGAGAGGCGATCCGGCGGCGCATCCTGCGGATGTGCTGCTGCCAGGCCCAGCCAGCCTCTCGGGACGAAGACCCCGCTCCGCTCGCCCGCTCATACTGGTCCCTGAGGGTGGAATTGGTCGCTGAGGCTCTCGAAGCGCCCCCGCATTAAGCGGGTCGAGCTTGTCGAGACCCCACGGGGCCCTCACCCTGCTCTTCTCCCCAACAGACACAGATTCGAGCAGTTATCCCCAGATTCGTGGTCACGTTAGCATCCGTGTCCTAGGTGTGGGACAATTGAGGCATGAATCACCTCCCCGACAGCACCGCGCTGGTGGGCGAGTGGGCCTTGCTCACCGCCTCACAGCGCGCCGCGCTGCCGGACGGTGAGCTCCTCGGCTACCACCAGCGGTTCGCCGAGCTGCGCCGAGCGGTCGACGTCGGCCTGGCGGAGACCGCGGCCCTCATCGCGTACCGGTCGCGGCCGGAGCTCGGGTATGACGGGCTCGCCCAACGGACGGGTGCGCGCACGCCGGAGCTGCTGATTCAGAAAGTCTCCGGGGTGGGGCGGCGGGAGGCGTCGACGATGGTGCAGGTCGGCGCGCTGATGGATGACGCGACCGACCCACGTGATTCGGCGCCGAAGCCCGGGTGGCAGGTTGCGCTCGGCGACGCCGTGCGCGCGCAGAAGCTCTCCACCGAGGCGGCCCGGCTGATCGCTGGCGCGCTGAGCGGTCTCGACCTGCCCGAGGAGGTGTTGCTCGACGCGGCGACGGGACTGCTGCGCGACGCCGGGTCGCTCACGGAGTCGCAGCTCGCCGCCCGCGCCCGACAGGCCCGCGACCACCTCGACGAAGCCGGCGTCGCCGACCGCGAGGAGGCGCTGCGGGAGAGAAGGTGCCTGCACCTTTACCCGCAACCGGACGGCACGACGCGGATCTCCGGTGTCCTCGACCCCGAGAACGCTGCCCACATGGTCGCGGCGATCGACGCCGCCACCTCACCTCGCCGCGGCGGCCCCCGCTTCGTCGACCCGGCCGCGAACGAGCGTGCGCAGCGCCTCCTCGACGACCCGCGCACCACCCCGCAGATCGCACTGGACGCACTCGTCGACCTCGTGAAGCTCGGAGTCGCGGGCGACTCCGCCCACATCGTCGGCACCCACAAACCCACGGTCCGGCTGCATTTCACCGCCCGAGACCTCGACCGCCGTGCCGGCGCTGCGCACCTCGAGGGGCAGTCCGCATCGGTCAGCATTGCAACAGCCGAGCGATACCTCTGCGCGGACGGGTTCGTGCCGATCCTCTTCGAGGACGATGGCGACCGGGTCCTGAATCTCGGCCGATCCCAACGCCTCTTCTCACCACGACAACGAATAGCGCTCGAAGCCCGCGACGGCGGCTGCAGATTCCCCGACTGCGACCGGCCACCCAGCTGGACCGAGGCCCACCACATCAACGAGTGGGACCGAGACCACGGTCGCACCGACGTCGCCGACGGGATCCTGTTGTGCCGACACCATCACCTGCTGATCCACAACAACGGCTGGCGCGTGACCCGCACCGACGCCGACTGTTTCGTGGTGCCCCCGCGCTCCCAAGACTCGGACCAGCATCCGATTCCAGCGCCGCCGAAGGGAGCGTGGTGTGTGCGAGCCGCGTGACTGCGATGGCCCCTTCGAGAGCCTTCCCCACCGAGCCGCCGGCCGATTCTGACGAATCGTCCGGACTGCGCGGCGTGGGCCCAGGAACCGGAAGCTCCGGAGCTGCCGGCGTCAGGATGTCGGCGCCGACATGACCGACCAGTTGGATGACCGCATACAGGGGCATGTCCAGCGACACGGCGAGCGCCTTCGCCGCGCCGACGCCCACCATGAGCGCGCCCGCGAGCCCCGGTCCGCTGGTCACGGCGATCGCGTCCAGCTCCTGCAGGGTGACGCCGGCCTCGGCGAGAGCCGCCGTGATCGTGGGCGTGAGCGCCTCGAGGTGCGCCCGCGCCGCGATCTCCGGTACGACCCCGCCATAGCGCGCGTGCTCCTCCATCGACGAGGCGATCACGTTGGCGAGCAGCTCCGTGCCGCGCACGATGCCCACGCCCGTCTCGTCGCAGCTCGTCTCGATGCCGAGCACGAGCGGGCCGTTCATGCGCCCACCGCCGGCCTGAGCTGAGGATCCGGCACCACG
>JAODAU010000395.1 GCA_025463615.1 Microbacteriaceae bacterium
CAGCTTCCGGCTGATCGCCTCGGATGGCCCGGTGGTGGAGCACTTCGAACAGCGCGTGTGCCAGCGCGGCATGCAGTTCCAGGCGTGGGAGGTCGAGCGGCTCGTGGAGCAGGGGCGCTCGGTGGGCGACATCCTGCCGCCGGCCGAGTCGATCGCGATCATGGCGACGCTCGACGAGATCCGCCGCCAGATCGGGCTGGAGTATCCGGGCGAGTAGGCGCCCCCGGGAAGACGCCAGCAACGCCCCCGCTATCATTGTCGGGTGAGCGAGCCCTTCAACCCCTTCCCCGGCGACCCGCCGCAGGACGGGGCGAACGAGCCTGTGGACGCGGCGCCGACGAGCCGTCGCGCGGCCAAGGCCGGCGACGGCGGCGGTGCAGGCGGCGGCATCGGTGCCGTGTTCACGCAGCATCCGCGGGCCTGGATCATCGCCGGCTCGACCCTGGTGTTCCTGCTGCTCGCCACCGGCTCCCTCTTCGCGGGCGTCGCCTACGGCACGACGCCGGCGGCCGCGCCCATCGTCGCGCCGACCACGAGCGCGACCCCGACGGCCCGCGCGACGCCCAACCCGCAGACCACCGCTACCGCCCTGCGCACCTGCTCGATCGCGAGGCAGGCGGCCGCGCCCGCGCTCGGGACCTTCAGCGGCACCGTCATCAACACGGCGACCGGCGAGGTGCTCTGGGATCGCGCCGGCAGCACCGGCGTCGCCACCGCCAGCGTGATGAAGACGCTCACCTCGGCCACCGCACTCAACGTGCTCGGCCCGAACTACCGCTTCACCACGACCGTCTACCAGGGCTCCACCCCCGGCAGCGTCGTGCTCGTCGGCGGCGGTGACCCCACCCTGAGCGCGCTCCCGGCCGGCCAGGAGAGCGTCTACAAGGGCGCGCCCAAGCTCTCCGACCTCGCCGCGCAGGTGAACAAGGCCTGGGATGCCGCCAACCCCGACCAGCCGATCACCTCGGTGGTGCTCGACGCCTCGATGTGGAACACGTCCGACGCCTGGGATCCCACCTGGCCGCTCACCGAGCGCACCCAGGGCTACCAGCCCCTCATCACCGCGCTCATGGTCGACGGCGACCGCGCCAACCCCAGGGCGCAGAACAGCCCGCGCAGCACCGACCCCATCGGCGCGGCGGGCGCGGCTTTCGTCGCGGCCCTCGGCCTGCCGGGCAGCACGCCGGTCTCGCAGGGCACGGTCATCGCCGGCAGCACCCAGCTCGGCCAGGTGCAGTCGCAACCCATCTCCACGCTGATCGGCCAGATGCTCCCGGTCTCGGACAACACGCTGGCCGAGATGATGGATCGGGTCTCCTCGAAGGTCAGCGGCGCCGACGGCAGCGCGGCATCCCTCACCGGCGTCGTGAAGAACGCCCTCGCCACCTACGGACTGGACGCGACCGGAATCGTGATCAAGGACGGATCCGGCGAGAGCTACGCCGACGCCGTGCCGCCGACGCTGGCCGCCAAGCTCATGACCATGGTCGGCGCCCGCGCCAAGGACCTGGGCTACGTGCTGGACGCCCTGCCCGTCGCGGGCAAGTCGGGCACGCTGGCCAGCCGTTTCACCGGCGCCAACGCGATCGCCCGCGGCGCGGTGCAGGCCAAGACCGGGTCGATCGCGGTGGCGTACGCGCTGGCCGGCATCATCCACGCGGCCGACGGCTCCACGCTGTCGTTCGCTTTCTTCGCGGAGGGCAAGCTCTCGGCCACGGGCGCGATGAACGGGCTCGACACGGTGACGACGGCCGCGTTCAGCTGCGGCAACAACCTCTCCAACAACTGACACTCGGGGGCGACATGACCAGGGCGCTGTTCATCATCGACGTGCAGAACGACTTCACCGAGGGCGGCGCGCTCGGCGTCGACGGCGGGGCCGCGGTGGCCGCGCGCATCAGCGAGTACCTCCGCGCCCACCCGGGCCGCTACGACGCGGTGTTCGCCTCGCGCGACTGGCACGACGGCGACAACGACAACGGCGGGCACTTCGCCGGCAGCGCCTTTTCGGGCAGCGACTCCCCGGACTTCGTCGAGACCTGGCCCGTGCACTGCGTCGCCGGCACGACCGGCGCCGACTACCACCCCGCGCTCGACACGTCGGGCGTCACCGTGCACGTGCGCAAGGGGCAGGGAGTGCCCGCCTACTCGATCTTCGAGGGGACCACGGATGACGGCACCACCGTCCCCGCCGCCCTCGACGCCCTCGGGGTCGACGAGGTCGACGTCGTCGGGATCGCCACGGACTACTGCGTGCTCGCGTCGGCCACCGACGCGCTCGAGTCCGGTCGGCGCGTGCGCGTGCTGACGGACCTGGTCGCGGGGGTCGCGCCCGAGTCATCCGCCGCCGCGCTCGAGACGCTGGTCGCGGCGGGCGCACGGGTGGAGCACTCGTAGCCCAGAACTAGACTCGGGGCATGAGTTCTGAGGCGGAATCCGCGCTGCTGGCGAAGGTGCCCACGCAGCTGTTCATCGGTGGCGTGTGGGTCGATTCGACGTCGGGGCGGGCGATCGACGTGCTCGATCCGTCGACGGGGAAGGTGCTGCTGACCATCGCCGACGCCTCCGTCGAGGACGGCGGCCGGGCGCTCGACGCCGCGGTCGCGGCACAGGATGCCTGGGCGGCCACGGCACCGCGGGTGCGCGGCGAGCTGCTGCGCCGAGCCTTCGACCTGCTGCAGGAGCGCGCCGACGAGTTCGCCCTGCTGATGACGCTCGAGATGGGCAAGCCGCTCGCGGAGGCCCGCGGCGAGGTCACGTACGGCGGCGAGTTCCTGCGCTGGTTCGGCGAGGAGGCCGTGCGCATCGGCGGCAGCTACGGCCCCAACCCGGAGGGCACCGGTCGCATGATCGTCACGCACCTGCCGGTGGGCCCGTCGTTCCTCATCACGCCGTGGAACTTCCCGCTCGCGATGGCCACGCGCAAGATCGCGCCGGCCCTCGCCGCCGGCTGCACCGCGGTGATCAAGCCGGCCGAGCTCACGCCGCTCACCACGCTCTACTTCGCGAAGCTGCTCGAGGATGCCGGCCTGCCGAAGGGCGTCGTCAACGTGGTCACCACCTCGACCTCGGGCGACGTCTCCGGCCCGATCATCGCGGACCCGCGCCTGCGCAAGCTCAGCTTCACCGGCTCCACGCCCGTCGGCGTGCGGCTGCTCAAGCAGGCCGCCGACAACGTGCTGCGCACCTCGATGGAGCTGGGCGGCAACGCGCCGTTCCTCGTCTTCGAGGACGCCGACCTCGACAAGGCCGTCGACGGCGCGATGCTCGCCAAGTTCCGCAACATCGGCGAGGCCTGCACCGCCGCCAATCGCTTCATCGTGCACGAGTCGGTGGCCGCCGAGTTCGCCGCGAAGGTCACGGAGCGCGTCAAGGCGCTGCGCGTCGGCCGCGGCACCGAGGAGGGCGTCACCATCGGCCCGCTCATCAACGCCGCCGCCGTGCAGAAGGCGACCGACCTGGTCGGCGACGCCGTGCAGCGCGGCGCGACCGTGCTCACCGGCGGGTCGGGCATCGACGGCGACGGCACGTTCTACGAGCCGACGGTCATCACCGGGGTCGCGCCGGGCAGCGACATCCTGCGCGAGGAGATCTTCGGGCCGGTGCTGGCGATCGTCACTTTCACCGACGAGGCGGATGCCGTGGCCAAGGCCAACGACACCGAGTACGGCCTGGTGAGCTACGCCTACACCGCCGACCTGGCCCGCGCCCAGCGCCTGATCGAGTCGCTGCAGACCGGCATGACCGGCATCAAAGTCGGTGTCGTGTCGAACGCCGCGGCGCCCTTCGGCGGGGTGAAGCAGTCCGGGCTCGGGCGCGAGGGCGGCGCCGAGGGCATCCATGAGTACCTCGAGACGAAGTACGCGCTCACGCCGAACCCCTTCGCGTGAGCCGCGCTAAGGCGGGTCGAGCGGTCAAAGCGGGCCGAGCGGTCAAAGCGGGCCGAGCGGTCAAAGCGGGTCGAGCGGTCAAGGCGGGTCGAGCTCGTCGAGACCTCACCCGCGAGTCACCTTCCCGTGAGATCTCGACAGGCTCGATCCGCTCTGGCAAATGCCTTACGTAGTCGAGATCGGGTCGCTCGACGACCCGCGGCTCGCCGACTACTCGCATCGCACGGATGTCGCCCTCAAGAAGACGGGCGGCGGCATCTACATCGCCGAGTCGGCCCTGGTGCTCGAACGCGCCCTGCGCGCCGGCCACGAGCCGCGCTCCGTGCTCGCCCTCGGCGGCGCGGTGGAGGAGGCGCTCGCGCTGGTCGGTGACCGCGACATCCCCGTGTTCTCCGGGCCGCCGGAGCTGCTCGAGCAGCTCACCGGGTACCTGCTGCACCGTGGGCTCATCGCCTCGATGAACCGGCCCGTCCTCCCGACGCCCGAGTCGCTGCTGGCGACCGCGCGTCGCGTGGTGATCCTGGAGAACGTGGCCGACCCCACCAACGTGGGCGCGATCTTCCGCTCGGTCGGCGCCATCGGGGCGGACGCCGTGCTCGTCACCCCGCGCTGCTCCGACCCGTTCTACCGCAGGGCGATCCGCGTCTCGATGGGCACGGTGCTGCAGGTGCCGTGGGCTCGCGTGGGGGACTGGGCGTCGACGCGGGAGCTGCTGGCGGCATCCGGGTTCCAGGTCGCCGCGTTCGCGCTCAGCCCGGATGCCGTGAGCCTGCACGACTTCGTGCCGCCCGAGCGACTCGCGCTCGTGCTCGGCGCCGAGGGCGAGGGGCTCACCCCCGAGGCGCTGGACGCCGCGGATGTCGTGGTGCAGATCCCGATGGCCCACGGCATCGACTCGCTCAACGTGGCCGCCGCGGCGGCGGTGGCCATGTGGGCTGCCCTATAACCGGTCCCTGAGGCTCTCGAAGGGGCGCTTCGAGAACCTCAGCGACCGCAACTTACTCAGACCAGCAGCTGGTGCCGCGCCAGGTCCTTGTAGAGCGGCGTGCTCTTCACCAGCTCCGAGTGGGTGCCGGTGCCCACGACGCGACCGTGGTCGAGCACGATGATCTGGTCCGAGTCGACGACGGTGGAGAGCCGGTGCGCGATCACGATCAGCGTGCGGTTCTCGGCGACCGCGTCGATCGCGTCGCGCAGCAGCTGCTCGTTGAGCCCGTCGAGCGACGAGGTCGACTCGTCGAGCAGCAGGATCGGGGGCGCGGCGAGCAGGGTCCGCGCGATGGCGAGGCGCTGGCGCTCACCGCCGGAGAGCATCACGCCCTCCTCGCCGACCGGAGCGTCCAGGCCGCGCGGGGTGCGCTCGAGCACCTCGGTGAGGTTCACGTCGTGCAGCACCTGGATGCACTGCTCGTCCGTCGCGTCGGGGGCGCCGAGGGTGAGGTTGTCGCGCAGCGAGCCGGCGAGCACCGGGGCATCCTGCTCCACGTAGCCGATCTGGGCGCGCAGCTCGCGCCGGTCGAGTCCGCGCACGTCGACTCCTGCCATGCGCACGGTGCCGGATGTCGGGTCGTAGAACCGCTCGATCAGGGCGAGGATGGTGCTCTTGCCCGCACCGCTCGGCCCGACGAGCGCGGTGCGCTGGCCGCGCGGCACGGTGAAGCTGACGTTGTGCAGCACGACCGGTTCGTCGGCGTCGGATGGGGAGTACCCGAAGTCGACGTGCTCGAAGGCGATCGCGGCATCCGTCTGTCCGGAGGGCGCGGCCGGCTCGAGCGCGGCGTCCCGCTCGTTCTCGGCCGGCAGGTCGACGATCTCCTGGATGCGGCCGAGCGCCCCGAGCGCCTGGTTCACTGAGTTGTACGCGCCGAACGCCTGCCCGAGCGGCATCACGAGCATGAAGAGGAAGAACACGAAGGCCACGAGGTTGGCGATGGTGATCGCCCCGCTCGCCACCCGGAATCCGCCCACGCCGAGCACGACCAGCAGCGAGACCTGCAGCGCGATGCCGGCGATCGGCACCACCAGCGCCGAGATCTTCGCCACGCTGATGCCCTGCTCCCAGGCGCCGCGGGCGTCGCTCTCGATGGCCGCGATCTCGCGGTCCGTCGCGTTCGAGGCGCGCACCGTGCGGATGGCGCCGAGCGCCCGCTCCACGGACGACGCGAGGTCCCCGACCTTCTCCTGCTGCTTGCGGCTGGCCACGCGCACGCGACCGCCGAGCGCGACCACGCCGACAACGGAGATGGCGATCACACCAACGGTGAGCCCGAGCAGCACGGGGTCGATCACGAGCATCGCAATCAGCGCGCCGAGGAAGATGAGCGCGCCGCCGATCGCGTCGACGAGGCCCTGGGTGAGCACGGCGTAGAGGAGCGTCGAGTCGGACCCGACGCGGGAGACCAGGTCGCCGGTGCGGCGGGTGTCGAACTCGCTGATCGGGAGCCACAGCATCCTGCGCACCAGGCGCTGCCGGGCGGTGAGCACCACGCTGGTGCCGGTGCGCTGCAGCAGGTAGTGCTGCACGCCGCTGAGGATCGCGGAGACCACCACCAGCGCGATCAGCGCGAAGACGAGCAGGCCGAGCGGCTGGCCCTTCTGCACGACGGTGATCACCTGGCTCACGAGCAGCGGCTGCGCGAGGGATGTCGCCGCGCCCACGATGCTCAGCGCGATCACCACCCCGATCACCACGCGGTGTTCGCCGAGGTAGGGGAGGAGCTGGCGGAAGCTGGCGCGGGGGCCGTCATCCTTCTTCCCGCGGGAGAAGGGGCTGCGGCGTTCGGACTCGGTCGTGCTCATGGTTCCTTCAGTCTTACGCGGCGCGTGCTCGCGCGCGTACTCCGTGGGTGGTACTCCGTGGGTGGTGCTCAGCGCTTGCCGTACCGCTTGTGCACGGCCTGGCGCGACACTCCGAGGGCGGTGGCGATCATCTGCCAGCCCATCCCGAGGTTGCGTGCCCTGCGCACGAGCGTAGCTTCGTAGCGGTCGAGTTCCCTGTGCATTTCGCTCACGGCATGCAGCGCCTTGAGGGGGTTCTCGTCGCCCGCTTCGCCGGTGAGGGTGCGCATCGCGTCGGTCATGGTGTAAACCATAGTTGACAGCTTTCGATCTGTCAACTTGGGTTGACAACTGAGCCCGTCGGTGGGAGCCGCTACGGTGGAACGCATGTCGTCGGTGATCTCTGCTCGCAACCTCACGAAGAAGTACAAGGATTTCGCGGCGGTCGACGGCATCTCGTTCGAGGTAGCGCCGGGGGAGTCGTTCGGGCTGCTCGGGCCGAACGGCGCCGGCAAGTCGACCACGATGCGCATGATCGGCGCGGTCTCCACGCGCACGAGCGGGGACCTCAGCATCCTCGGCCTCGACCCGGACAGCCACGGGCCCGCCGTGCGCGCCCAGCTCGGCGTCGTGCCACAGCAGGACAACCTCGACCAGGAGCTGCGCGTGCGCGACAACCTTGTCGTCTACGGCCGCTACTTCGGCATCCCGCGCTCCCAGTGCCTGCGTCGCGCCGACGAGCTGCTCGAGTTCGCCCAGCTCTCGGATCGGGCCAAGTCGAAGGTGGACGACCTCTCCGGCGGCATGAAACGGCGGCTCACCATCGCGCGGTCGCTCATGAACGACCCCCGCCTGCTGCTGCTGGACGAACCCACCACCGGCCTCGACCCGCAGGCGCGCCACGTGCTCTGGGACCGGCTGTTCCGGCTCAAGGAGCAGGGCACCACGCTGCTGCTCACCACCCACTACATGGACGAGGCGGAGCAGCTCTGCGACCGGCTCGTGGTCGTCGACAAGGGCACCATCATGGCGGAGGGGTCGCCGGCCGCGCTCATCCGCGAGTACTCCACGCGCGAGGTGGTGGAGGTGCGGTTCGGCTCCGACCGCAACGCCGAGGTCGCGCTCATCCTGGCCGGCCTGGGGGAGCGGCTCGAGGTGCTGCCCGACCGCATCCTCATCTACGCCGACGACGGGGATGCCGTGCTCGCCGAGGTCGCGGCCCGCGGCCTCGAACCGATCACCAGCCTCGTGCGCCGCGCCAGCCTCGAAGACGTCTTCCTGCGCCTCACCGGGCGGAGCCTGATCGAATGACCGTCATCGAACGCGAGGTCCTCGTCGACCCGGCGCGCAAATCGCGGCGGTGGGGCTCCTGGTATGTGGCCGAGCACCGCCTCATGGGCATGCGCTCGTACTACAAGACGCTCATCTTCACCACGGTGGGCAGCCCGTTCATGTACCTGTTCGCGCTCGGGGTCGGGCTCGCGACGCTCGTGAACAGGAACACCACCGACGCGTTCGGCGGCGCCAGCTACCTGCAGTTCGTGGCGCCCGCCCTGATCGCGTCCGCCGCGGTGACCGCCGCGGTGGAGGAGTGCTCGTACCCGATGCTGATGGGGTTCAAATGGAACCCCATCTTCTTCGGCATGAACGCCGCGCCCATCTCGGGCAACCAGATCGCCAACGGCTTCTTCATCGCCGTGATCGGGCGGCTGCTGCCGACCACTGCGATCTACTACCTGGTGATGCTCGTGTTCGGGGCCGTGCCGCGCCCACTCGGCGTGCTCGACATCCTCGTCGCCCTGCTCACCGGGCTCTCGTTCGGCGTGCTCATCGCCGCGTTCATGGCCACCGTCGAGAACGACGTGGGGCAGCCCGCGTTCATCCAGCGGTTCATCGTCGGGCCGCTGCTGCTCTTCTCCGGCACCTTCTTCCCGCTCAGCCAGATGCCGGTCTACCTGCAGTGGATCGGGTGGATCTCGCCGCTCTGGCACGGCACGCAACTGGGCCGCACGCTCGACTACGGCACGCTCTTCCCCGCCACCGTGGAGCCCGGCTGGCTCACTCTCGTGCACGTGCTCTACCTCGTCGCGCTCTGCGTGGTCGGATGGCGCTGGACCCAGGTCATCATCACGAGGAGGCTCAACAAGTGAGCGCCACACCCACCCTCGCCCCCACGCGACCGCAGCCGCAGCTGCGCTCCGGCGGCATCGGGTCGCTGTACGCCGGCAACTCGCGGTCGGTGATCGGCCGCGGGCTGCTCGCCACGAAGAGCTCCAACTGGCTCGTCATCCTGAGCGGGTTCTTCGAGCCGGTGTTCTACCTGCTGTCGCTCGGCATCGGGCTGGGCGCGCTCGTCGGGCCGGTGACGACCAGCACCGGGCAGCACGTGCCGTACGCCGCGTTCATCGCGCCGGCGCTGCTCGCCGTCTCGGCCATGAACGGGGCCATCTTCGACTCCACCTGGAACGTGTTCTTCAAGATGCACTTCGCCAAGATCTACGAAGGCATGCTGGCGACCTCCCTCGGGCCACTGGATGTCGCGTTCGGCGAGATCTTCCTCGCGCTGCTGCGCGGGGGCATCTACGCCGCCGGGTTCCTCATCGTGATGCAGGTGCTCGGGCTGAACCTGGCGTGGTCGGCCGTGCTCGCGCTGCCTGCCGTGCTGCTCATCGCCTTCGGGTTCGCGAGCCTCGGCATGGCGATCACCAGCTACATGAAGACGTTCCAGCAGATGGACTGGATCAACTTCATCATCCTGCCGATGTTCCTCTTCTCGGCCACGTTCTACCCGCTCAGCGTGTACCCGCAGGCCATCCAGTGGATCATCCAGGTGTTCCCGCTCTGGCACGGCGTCGAGCTCGTGCGCGGACTCACCACGGGCGCGCTGAGCTGGGCGATGCTGGGGCACGTGGCGTACTTCGTGGTCATGATCGCGGTGGGCCTCGTCTTCACCACCCGCCGCCTGCGGGCCCTGTTCCTCGACTGAGGGCGCGCTCGCGGTCGCGCGGTCGCGCGGTCGCGCGGGAGGAAGGGCGGTTCCGTTCCAGGAGCTTCCCGCGCACGGCTGCGCCGCGCGCCCGCCAGACCCGAGCCAGCTCCCGGAACGGAGCCGCCCTTCCTCCCGCGCCGGTCACCTGCAACACAACCGCCCGAGCCGAGTCACGCCGCGCACCCGCACCCGCCCCGGCATCCGCGCCGCGACCCTGCACGAAATGAAGGACGGCGCGTGACGGGTGTGGCGAAATCGTCGACTCCTGTCACTCGAGTCACGCGCCAACCTTCATTTCGTGCAGCGCACGGGCCTCCCCTCCGCACAAAGCCCTTGTGGAGGAGCGACCCCTTATTTGACGGTCTTGATCGGGGCTATGGCCAGGCCGCCGAGGGTGGCCGCGATGGCGGAGGCGATGAAGAGGGCCTGGAAGCCGTTCGGCACGAACTGGGAGACGATGAACGCGCCGAGCAGGGGCGCGAAGGCCTGCGGCACGGCCGTGGCGATGTTCATGATGCCGAGGTCCTTGCCGCGGGTGTGCGAGTCGGGCAGCACCTGGGTGGCGAGGGCCTGGTCGACGGCCATGAAGCATCCGTAGCCCAGGCCGAGCAGGCCGGCCGCGCCCATCGCGATGGTGAAGCTCGGGATGAGGGCCAGCAGCAGGGCGGCCAGCGCCTGCAGGTACGCGGCCGCGTACACGAAGACCTTGCGCTGCCCGAGGCGGTCGCTGAGGTAGCCGAACCCGACGGCCGCGACGATGAAGAACAGCAGGTAGATGAGGGTGAGCAGCAGCAGGTCGTCCTCCGAGGACTTGCCGCGGTGCAGCCCGAACTCGAGGAAGTAGAGCAGCAGCGTGGTGCCCAGCGCGTTGCCGATGTTGACGAGGATGCGTCCCAGCAGCGTCCAGCCGAAGTCCGGGTGCTCGAGCGGGTTGACCCAGAATCCGCGCAGCAGCCCGCGCAGCGCGAACGGCGCGCGCAGCACCTTCGGCAGCACCTCGTCCGGGATGAGCAGCAGGAACGGCAGCACGAGCACGATCAGCAGCACCGCCATGAGCGTGTAGCCGAGCAGCTGCGACAGCCCGAGCGAGAGCACGAGCATGAGGCCGACGACGGTGCCGATCGCCTGCGGGGCGGAGACCCAGCCGGAGGCGACGCCGCGCTGGTTGACGGGCACCTGGTCCGAGATGGTGGCGGTGACGGCGGCCGAGAGGATGCAGAACCCGGTCAGCGCCAGCGACCAGAAGATGCCGATCCCCACCATCGTGTTCTGGAGCCCGAGCAGGAAGAGGGAGAGCGCGAAGACGACGGTGCCGATGAAGATCCAGGGACGCCTGCGGCCGAACCGGGAGGTCGTGCGGTCGGAGAGCGCGCCGGTGAGCGGGTACGCGATGAGCGCGCAGGCCCCCGCGATGCCCGAGATGATGCCGAACGCCACGACGCTCGCCACCCAGTCCTTGGTGGGGTTCGCGGCCGCGACCTGTGTCGGCAGCAGCAGCTGGATGGGGGTGAGCTGCGCCATCCAGATGCCCAGCCAGGCCGTCGCGAAGAGGGTGATCCAGAGCGCGGAGACACGCCGCTTCGGCTCGGCGAACGGCGTGAACGCGCGAGGAAGCTGTGGCGTTGCAGTCATCGGGGCGCTCCTTGCCAGTGCGGGACGGATGCTGACTACCTGATTATGCAGGCAGAACGGGCCCCGTGGCGGGAGGCGAGGCCCCCAGTAGAGGGCACGATTTCTGCGAGTCAGTGCGCGGCGGCCGCCGCCTGGTCGGCCTTGTGCCAGCCCGAGAACAGGGCCGTGGCATCCGCCACGAAGTCGCCGCGGGCCTTCGGGCCACGGCAGCTGTAGAGGTTGAGCTTCTGCATCTTGTTGCCCGCCGTGTACAGCGTGACCGAGGTGGCGAGGCCGCCGGTGCAGCCGTCGTTCTCGGCGTTGTTGAAGTCGGCGACATCCACCTTGTACTTCGTGACCAGCCGGTCGAAGGCGGCGATGCGCGGGCCCGAGGTGACCGTGTAGGTGGTGTCGTCGTAGTCGGGCACCGCCTGGTACTGGCTGTACTCGATGCGCTCGACCGGGTTGGAGACGTTTGGGCGGATGAGCGTCTGGCTCACGATCACCACGATGATGACGAGCGCGGCGGCCGCGATGAGCCAGATCAGCAGGCGGAGCGGGCGGCGCACGTCAGAGCGCTTCGACGAGGGATGCTGCCGGGCCGAGGCTGGAGGCGTGGCCGCCGTTCTGCACGAAGACGACGAGGATGAACCCCACTGCCGCCACGATCGCGATGATCACGGCAACCACGATGAGGACTTTGAAGGGGTTCGACACCCTTCGAGTGTACCGGCGGCCCCGGGCGCGAATCGAACCGGCGCTCAGCCGCGCAGCGACCGGAGCGCGACCGCGGTGGCCAGCGCGGCCTCCGCCGCCTCGGCGCCCTTGTCCTCCCTGGAGCCCTCGTAGCCGGCCCTGTCGATGCCCTGCTGCTCGTCGTCCAGGGTGAGCACGCCGAAGCCGATCGGCTTTCCGGTGCGCAGGGCGACCTCGGTGAGGCCGGTGGTTGCGGCGTCCGACACGAACTCGAAGTGGGGCGTGCCGCCGCGGATGATCACGCCGAGCGCGACCACGGCATCCGCCCCCGCCTCGAGCGCGGCGAGGCTCACGACCGGCAGCTCGAAGCTGCCCGGCACGCGCACCTCGCTGACCTCCGCGCCGGATGCCGCGAGCACCCGCCGCGCCCCCGCGAGGAGCCCGTCGGTGATGTACCCGTGCCAGCGGCCCGCGACGATGGTGACCTTCAGGCCCGTTCCGTCGATCTCGAGCTCGGGGGATCCTGCTCCGCTCATGCCAGGTGGCCCTTCTCGGTGGCGAGGATGCGCTGGTGCGCCCGGACGGCATCCTCGAGTTCGGTGTTGTCGGGCAGGATGTGGCCCATGCGGTCGCGCTTGGCCTCGAGGTACTGCTCGTTGAATTCGCCGACGCCCACGACCAGCGGCACCTGCTCGGTGACGACGATGCCGCGCTCGCGCAGCTGGCGCAGCTTCTCGGGGTTGTTGGTGATGGCTCGGACCTCGCTGATGCCGAGATCCTCGAGGATGGCGACGGCGGCGCCGTAGTCGCGCCCGTCGGCCGGGAAGCCGAGGGCGAGGTTGGCGTCGAGGGTGTCCATGCCGTCCTCCTGCAGGCGGTACGCCTTCAGCTTGTTGATGAGGCCGATGCCGCGACCCTCGTGGCCGCGCATGTAGATGACCACGCCGCCCTCGCGCTGGATCTGGTCGAGCGCGGCGTCGAGCTGGGGGCCGCACTCGCACTTCAGCGAGCCGAAGACCTCGCCCGTGAGGCACTCGGAGTGCACCCGCAGGAGGGTTCCGTTCGTCGGGTCGCCGGAGATGATCGCGAGGTGGTCGGCGCCCGTCATACGGTCACGGTAGGCGCGGAAGCGGAAGCTGCCGTGCGTGGTCGGGATGGTGGTCTCGACCTCGAAGATCACGCGGGAGGTCTCCGGCAGCTCGACCGGCATCGGCACGTCGGTGTCGCAGTGGGTCTCCTGCAGGAACTCGATGAGCGCCTCGATGGTGATCACGGGCACGCCCTCGGCCTCGCCGAGAGCGATGAGGCCGGGCAGACGGGTCATCTCGCCGTCGTCGCTGACGATCTCGGAGATCGCCCCGACCGGAACGAGGCCGGCCAGCTTGAGCAGGTCGACCGCGGCCTCGGTGTGGCCGGCGCGCTCGCGCACGCCGCCGTCCACCGCGCGGAGCGGCAGGATGTGGCCCGGGCGGTGCAGGCTGGCCGGCGTCGACTCCAGGTCGGCCAGCACCCGCAGGGTGTGGGCGCGGTCGGAGGCGCTGATGCCGGTGCTGAGCCGGTCCGCGGCATCCACGCTCACGGTGTAGTTGGTGCCGCGCGGGTCCTCGTTGCGGCCCACCATCACCGGCAGCTCGAGGCGGTCGGCGATCTCGTTCGTCATGGGCGCGCAGATGAAGCCGGAGGTGCGGCGCACCATCCAGGCCAGCCACTCCTGGCTGGCGAGGCCGGCGGCGATGATCACGTCGCCCTCGTTCTCGCGGCTCTCGTTGTCGGCCACGATGATGGGCCGCCCGGCGCGCAGGGCGTCGAGTGCGGTGGGGATGTCGGCGAGACTCATGATCCGACCCTTTCGTTGAGGTTGAGCATCCGTTCGACCTGGCGGGCCAGGATGTCGGTTTCGATGTTGACCCGGTCGCCCACGGCACGCTGGCCGAGGGTCGTCGCGGTGAGTGTTTCGGGGATGAGCGAGACCTCGAACCAGTCGTCGCCCACCGCGCTCACGGTGAGGGAGACGCCGTCGACCGCGATCGAGCCCTTGCGGGTGACGAGCGGGGCGTGCTCGGGGTCGAGGGAGAAGCGCAGCACGCGCCACGCGTCGCCCGGCGTGATGGAGAGCAGCTCGCTGGTGCCGTCGATGTGGCCCTGCACGATGTGGCCGCCGATCCGGTCGCCCACCTTCGCCGCGCGCTCGAGGTTGACGCGGGTGCCCGGCGTGGGCAGTTTCAGGGTGCTCATGGCGATCGTCTCGGCCATCACGTCGGCGGTGAACCAGTCGGCGCCCTGGTCGATCACGGTGAGGCAGACGCCGCTCACCGAGATGGAGTCGCCGTGTTTGGCGTCCGAGACGGCGATGGGCGCGTGCACGGTGATGCGCGCCGCGTCGGCCGTGGGCTGCCACGCGGTGACGGTGCCGAGCTCTTCGATGATTCCGGTGAACATGTCAGTGGCCTTTCGTGGGGCTGGCGGTGATGAGCAGGTCGTCGCCGAGCTGCTCGATCGAGTCGATGTGGAGACGGCGGATGCCCGGCATCCCGTCGACGCCGATGTCGCCGAGGGCGGTCATCGGGCCGCCGAGCAGGGCGGGGGCGAGGTAGATGAGGTACTCGTCGGCCAGGTCGGCCGCGATGAGCGCGCTCGCGAGCGTGGGGCCGCCCTCGACGAAGGCGTGGCGGATGCCGCGCTCGTACAGGTCGGCGAGGATCGCGGGCAGGTCGCGGCTGCTGGTCACGATCGCGGGCTGCGGGTGGTGCAGCACGCGCGCGTCGGACGGGATGGCGCGCTCGCCGATCACCACCGGCACGGGCTGGTGCGGCAGGAGCTCGCCGGCGTCTCCGCGGGCGGTGAGGGACGGGTCATCCGCCAGCACCGTTCCGGTGCCCACGAGGATCGCGTCGCTGAGCTCGCGCTGCTCGTGCACGCGCTGGCGGGCCGCGGCGCCGGTGATCCACTGGCTGGAGCCGTCGGATGCCGCGGCGCGACCGTCGAGCGTCGACGCCCACTTCACGCTCACCCACGGGCGGTGGGTGCGCTCGGCGTGCAGCCACTGCCGCATCCGCCGCTCCGCCTCGTCGGCGAGCACGCCGGGCACCACCTCGACGCCCGCCGCGCGCAGGCGCTCGGCCCCGCCGGCGGATGCCGCGCCCGGGTCGGCGACGGCATACACGACGCGCGCGACGCCGGCCTCGATGAGCGCGACACTGCACGGGCCGGTGCGACCCCAGTGGTTGCAGGGCTCGAGGGTGACCACCGCGGTCGCGCCGGCTGCCTCGCCCGGAGCGAGCTTGGAGAGGGCGTCCACCTCGGCGTGCGCGGTGCCCGCGCCTCGGTGCCAGCCCTCGGCGATGATGTCGCCCTCGGCGGAGAGGATGACGCAGCCCACCTGCGGGTTCACGCCCCACGCGGGGCCGTGCGACGCCAGCGAGAGAGCGCGGCGCATCGCCTGCTCGATCTCGGTCATCCGGGCCCCTTACGGTTCTGGGCACCCCGGGGCTGCACGTCGAACGCGAAACGGTAAGCGTCGAACGCGAGTGCTTCCTCTCTTCCGGACTGAGAGCGCGGGCCTCACGACCACCGCTCATAACCGTCGGTGCTGGAATTCCACCAGCTCAGCCGCATCGGGGCAAACCCCTCCGCGGGTCGCGGACTGTCACCGCCGGTTCGGATTCTCACCGACCCCGGAGCACTGCTTTTCTGTGTTCCACCCTAGCAACGCGCGGGCGGGGCCGCGCATTCCCGCGTAACAGGTCGTCGCGCGAGCGTCAGCCCGTCGTGTCGACGACGACGCGCGCCGTCTCGCCCGGACACGCATCCCGCAGCTGCGCCTCGAGTCCAGGTTCGGCCGTGTGGACGGTCACCGATTGTTTCGTGCGCGAGATCACACTGCAGAGGTCCTGCAGGTCGGAGTTGTCCCACGCGCCCGTCGCTCGATACGACCGGTAGGCATCGAATGCGACGATGCGCACGACGACGTCCCCGCCCAGGTCACCCCCGTTCTCCACGAGCACCCAGAAATCGATGATCGCCTCGTCGGGGTCGCCCGAGTGCCACAGGATGCCGACTCCGCCGGGACCGGAGAGGGCGAGGATGCGGTCGACGGCCCGATCCCGGTGTGCCAGACGGAGCCCGAGAGAATGCGCACCGCCGGCTGCCGCGCCGCCGTCGCCTGCACCGTGTCGAGGGGTGAGATCGCGCCGACGAGCACGGCGAGAGCCGTGACACCCGTAGCGATGAGTGCCGTCCGTGTCGCATTCCGCCCCGCCGTGAGTACCAGGCGGATGCCCTGCGAAAGCACGATCGTCGAAAGCGAGACCACGAGAAGCCACGAGACCTTGGTGGGGTAGTACCCGGACCACGGGTCCGCTTGGGAGCGCCCGAGGAAGACGAGCACGCCGACGATCAGCACGGAACCCGCGGCGAGTGTAGCGAGACCGCGCGCGACTACGCCGTCATCCGTGCGCCATCGCCAGACGGCAAGCCCGATAGTGACCACGAGGATCGCCGCGAGAGCCGCCCAGGTGGAGGGGAACCCGTGTCCGAGCGTCTCGAGGGCCCCGCCCTGTTCCAGGAAGGTTGGCAACACCACCAGGGCCGCCCACAGCACGGGGAGTGCCAGCGCGAGCAGCAGCGCGATGGCGTGCGACCCCGCGACCTGCCTGAGCGATCGCCTGATCGGCCAGGCCGTCAGGGCGGCCAGGGCGACGGGGAAGACGGCGAGCGGCGTCCAGGTCGCCAACAGCAGCGTGCAGGTGAGGCAGAGCCCAAACAGGGCGGCGAACGGATGACGCCGCGAACTCAGAAACGCGAGCCAGCTCGCGAGCACGAGCGGGATCGCGACATGCACATTGAAATAGCCCCACTGCACGGGGAGGCCGCCGACCAGCCAGGTCGTCGCGCCGAGGGATCCGAGCGCCCCGACCACTGCCGTCACCGCCGGGCGCGATCGGGGCACCGCCGAGGCCAGCGTCGCGCCGATGGCGAGGCCGGTCAGGCCGAGCATCAGGACCCAGGTCAGGGCGAACGCCCCGAGATCGTGGCCGAGTACAGCGTGGGCCCCCAGCCCCGCCCTTCCCGGTGCCGCGACGGCCGCCACGATCGCGGCGGGAAGCGGCACCGGGTTCTCGAAAGCGCCGAGTGCGAGTCCGTCACGGTGCAGGATCAGTCCCGAGTAGAACAGGTTGTTGAACGTGTCGCCGTTCATCGCCCAACTCAGTCGGGACGCGCCCGGCACCACCTGCGCGAGACCAAGCGTCGCCAGCCACACGACGGCGCCGGCGAGCGCAGGCACCCAGACCGTGATGGCGCGTCGGCCCGGCATCGGGTAGTGGAGCTGATGGAGCAGCGCGAGCCCGACACCGAGCGCGATCACGTCGATCGAGACGAGCGCGATGACGGGGTCGAGGGCGAGGAACCGTGAGACCACGAGCGTGCCGAGGAGCACGACCCCGCCGACCGAGCCTGTCGCCACGGCCCCCAGCAGGTGACCGTAGCGCGCACCGATCGCGAAGACCCACGGGATCGTCGCGGCCACCGCCAGCACGACGGCCAGAACCGTCCAGATTGTCATAGTCGCATCGGCTCGCGTCGGGAAGTCGGGGCCAGCCCCCGCGCATAGATTACGGTGCCGGAGCCGCGATCACGGCGACGACACGGATCGCGTGTTGCCGCGGACCCACGTCAGCGCCGCGGCAGGAAGCCCATCCGGTCGGAGGCACGGGCGAGGGTCGCGTCGGCGATCTCGGCCGCGCGGTCCGCGTTGCGTCCCAGGATGCGGTCCAGCTCGGCCGGGTCGTCGAGCAGCCCGAGGGCGCGCTCCCGGATCGGGCCGAACGTGTCCACCACCACCTCCGAGAGCGCCGTCTTGAACCTGCCGTACCCGCCGGTGCCGAACTCGGCCTCCAGCGACTCGATCGAGCGGCCGCTCAGCACCGAGAAGATGGTGAGCAGGTTCGAGATGCCCGGCTTCGCGGTCGGGTCGAACCGCACGTCGTTCTCGGAGTCGGTGGCCGCGGACCGGATCTTCTTGGCGCTGACCGCCGGGTCGTCCAGCAACCAGATCACCCCGGCGGTCGAGGATGCCGACTTGCTCATCTTGTTCGTCGGCTCCTGCAGGTCGTAGACCTTCGCCGTCTCTTTCGGGATCTGCGCCTCGGGCGCCACGAAGGTCTGGCCGAACCGGGTGTTGAAGCGGTTGGCGAGGTCGCGGGTGAGCTCGATGTGCTGCCGCTGGTCCTCGCCCACCGGCACCACCTCGGCGTCGTAGAGCAGGATGTCGGCGGCCTGCAGCACCGGGTAGGTGAACAGCCCCACGTTCGTGCCGTCCGCCCCCTGCTTCTGCGACTTCTCCTTGAACTGGATCATGCGGCTCGCCTCACCGAAGCCGGTGATGGTGTTGAGCAACCACGCCAGCTGCGAGTGCGCGGCGACGTGCGACTGCACGAACAGGATGGACTGCTCGGGGTCGATGCCCGCGGCGATGTACTGCGCGGCGGTGCGCCGGGTGGCCTCGCGCAGGTGCGCCGGGTCCTGCGGAATGGTGATGGCGTGCAGGTCGACGACGCAGAAGATGGCGTCGTGGGTCTGCTGCAGCTGCTTCCACTGCAGCAGCGCGCCGATGTAGTTGCCGATCTGGAGCGAGTCGGCGGAGGGTTGCATGCCTGAGAACAGGCGGGGTCCGGTGGTCATGGTGCTTCTCTTTCTGGCTAGACGAGGTAATCGACGACGACGGGAGCGTGGTCGGACCATCGCTCGTCGTAGGTCGCCGCCCTGTCCACCGTGTAGTTCTGCACCGTGGCCGCGAGGGCCGGGGTGGCGACGTGGTAGTCCAGCCGCCATCCGACGTCGTTGATGAAGGCCTGCCCGCGGGCGGACCACCAGGTGTACGGCCCGTCGACCTCGCCCGCGAACTGACGGCCGACATCCACCCAGCCGAGGCCGCGCTTGGTGGTGCCGTCGACGGCGTGCACGTTGCGGCCCGCGGGGGCGAAGATCTTGTCGAAGTACGCGCGCTCCCGCGGCAGGAATCCCGCCTGGGTGCGGTTGCCGCGCCAGTTCCTGATGTCGAGCTCGCGGTGGCCCACGTTGAGGTCGCCCACGACGACGGCGAGCGGGGAGTGCTCGGTGAGCTCGGGCAGCCGCCTGGTCATGGCGTCGAGGAACTTGTACTTCTCGATCATCTTCTTGCGGTCCTCGACGTTGCCGGAGTGCACGTAGGTGCTCACGACGGTGACGATCGAATCGCCCACGCGGTAGTCGGCCTCGAGCCAGCGGCCGGCGCTGTCGAACTTCTCCTCGCCCAGGTCGACGCGGTGGATCTCCGCCTTGCCGCGGCTGGCCAGCGCGACCCCGGCGCGGCCCTTGGCCGTCGCCTCGTCGTGCAGGATGTTCCACTCGGCGCCGAGCAGCGACTCCAGGTCTTCCGTGGAGGCCCGCACCTCCTGCAGCGCGAGGATGTCGACCCCGCGCGAGTCGACCCAGTCGCCCATGCCGTGGCGGTACGCCGCGCGCACCCCGTTGACGTTGACCGTGGCTATGCGCAGGGGCGTCGACATGGATTCGAGTTTACCGGGGCGGACCGACAGCCTTCGTCGCGGGGCGCCGGCGCCCGGTCGGCCGCCCGATCGTCTTCGTCTTGAGCGAGAGGATCGGGGTCTCCCCGTGGTCCGCGAGGTCCACGGCCATCCAGGTCGCGGCGATCAGGATCACCTGACAGATCAGCCCGAACCAGACGAGCAGCCCGATCATCACGGCGAATGAGGCGAGCAGCGGGTTGCGCCCGCCGCCGCCCACGAGCGCGGCGCCGAAGGCCTTGAGGATGCCGAGGGCCGCCGCCCCGAGCATGGCCCCCGTGATGAGGCGCCGCAGCGGCAGCTTCACCGCGAGCAGCACCCGGAACAGCACCACCAGCACGGTCGTGTCGATCGCGAACGCGATGACGAGGCCGATTACGCGCGCGACGACCACGGCGAAGACCGACTTCTCGCCGATCCCGACCGCGCCGAAGATCACCCCGAGCGCCGCTGTGCTGAACACCGAGATCGCCGCCGAGAGCAGCGTCACGGCCGCGAACGCGATCACCAGCCCGAGGTCGCGCAGCTTGAGCAGCAGGAAGAACGTGGTGTCCTGCGGGAGCCCGAACACCGCGCGCACCGCGGACCGCGCCGAGGCGAACCAGCTGAGCGCGGTGACGAAGACGATCACGATGGCGACGATTCCGCTCCATCCGAGCACCTTCGAGCTGAACAGGTCGTCGACCTTGATCGCGCCGCTGCCGTTGCCGGTGTCGATCAGGCCGGGCACGGCGGTCGAGATCGTCGAGAGCACCGCCTTCTCGAAGTCCGGATCCGACCGGATCGCGAAGCCGAGCACCGTGAACCCCACGTAGAGCGCCGCGAAGACGCTGTAGAGCGCGGTCAGGCTGAGCCCGCCCGCGAGGATCGGGCCGTTCTTCTGGCCGTACAGCTGGAAGACCCGCACGGGCCGCCACTGCATCACCCGGGCCACGATGGCCTGCACGCGTGCGATCAACGCTTTCACTGGCCCTCCCGGCCGTGTCGTGCCCCGGTAGAGTTGCGGTGGGCAACGCACTCGAGGAAGAGGATATCCATGCTATTGACGGGTGTCGGAGTAGGTCGCGGCGTTGCCGTCGG
>JAODAU010000376.1 GCA_025463615.1 Microbacteriaceae bacterium
CGCGGAGGTCTGGTCGCAGGGCGCCGAGCGATCGCCCGCGCAGGGCGCCCAGCCAGACGCCGAAACCGTAGGCGAGGTCGTCGAGCCGGCGTGCCACACCGAATCGCACAGGGTCCAGCCCCACGCCGGTGCGCCGGTATTCGAGCGCCACGTCGGCGATTGCCGCGACCACGGCTACACGGCGTGCACGGCGGGAGACGAGCGCTGCCGCGACGGTGAGCGGCCACCAGTGCCTAACGACGAGGGCGATGCCCTGGGAGACGGACGCCGCCGCCCCCGCCCCCGCGAGCCGCGCGCCGAGGCGCACGGGGTGCGCGCTGCGCCCCCGCACCTTCCACGCGATCCGCCCCGCGGCGAACGCGGTGACCGCGGCGGCGACGGGCAGCGACCAGCGCCGCTGCGCGAGGAGCGCGACGAGAAGCGCGGCGCTCCAGGGCGCGAGCACGGCCGGCGCGATGTCGTCGGGGTGGCGGCGGGAGAGGGGGTCGGCGCCGGTTCCGTAGAAGGCCTTGCGCGACATCCATTCGGCCAGCTCGGTGCGATGTTCGTGGCGCACCACGGCCGCCGGCTCGTAGCGTACTCGCCAGCCCGCATCGGCGAGGCGCCAGACCAGGTCGACGTCTTCGCCGACCCGCATGGTGCCGTCGAAGCCGCCCTCGAGCGCGTCGACCCGGGCGACCAGGAACGTGCTCGACACCCACGAGACGGGGGAGCGGGGCCGCACGATCGCCGGATGCAGCCCCAGGTCGAGCGACGACCGCGCGTTCTCGTACCGCCCGATCCAGTTCTCGCTCGCCGGCGTTGCGAGCCCGAGCACCCGGGGCGCGGCCACCGCCACCCGCGGGTCGGCAAAATGCAGGAGAAGCGCGTCGATCGCGCCCGGCTCGACCACCACATCCGAGTCGGCGAAGGCGACGTAGGGGGTGGTGACCTCGGAAAGTCCTGCGTTTCGTGCGCTGGCGGGGCCGACGTTCTCCGGCAGCAGGAGCGCTCGCGCGCCGTACGACCCGGCGATCGCTGCCGTGGCGGAGGGGTCGGCCGAGGCGTCGTCGACCACGATCGTGGGCACGTCGGGCAGGCTCGCGAGCAGCCGGTCGAGCTGCGCGGCCCGGTCGCGAACGGGCACGATCACGGTCACGAGCTGCGGGTCGATGGGCGGCAGGTTCGTGATGACCGGGTCGGCCATGCCCGCCTCGAGCAGCCGGTCGGCGAGGGATGCCGTGGCCGGGCCCACGACGGTGAGCCGACGGTCGACGATCATGCCGGTCGCGGCAGGCGAGAGGAACAGCGCGCGGGTGGGGGAGCCGCCGACGAGCTCACGGCCGTCGGGGGAGACGCGCACGTGGCGCTCCAGCTGGATGACGAAGCCGAGGGGCAGGGTCATGCCGGGCACCTGAGGCAGCCACGGGCATCCACGTCGCCGGCGTCGAGGCGCCGCCGGGCCTGCGTCACGACCGTCGCGAAGAGTTCGGCGCCCTCGGCCGCGGTAGCGCCGGTCGGGTCTCCGAGGATGCCGTTGGGCGACACCGCGCGCACGCCCTTCGTTGTGAGGTCGGCGGCCAGGTGCGCCATCGAGTGAGTGTTGCCGGGCTCGGCGCGCGAGAGGTCGACGGTCGCCGGCGCGAGGTGCAGCATCAGCGACGTCTCGGTGCGGCCCGCGTGCGCGTCCCCGCCGGGGGTGGCACAGGGGAGCCACGCGACCATGTGGTTCTCGGCCCGCAGCTGCAGCACCGCCTCGGAGAGCGAGCGGATGTTGCCGCCGTGCCCGTTCACGAACACCACCCCGGCCGCCCAGGTCGAGAGCGACCGCACCAGTTCGATGATCGTGAGCCGCAGCGCGTCGTGGCCGACGGACGCGGTGCCGGGGAACGCCTGGTGCTCGCCGCTGGCGCCGTAGGCGACGGCCGGGGCGACGATGACGTCGCGGTCGAACCCCTCCGCAAGCGCTCGTGCGACGGACTCGGCGACGAGCGTGTCGGTCTGGAACGGCAGGTGCGGCCCGTGCTGCTCGGTCGAGCCGAGCGGCACGAGCACTAGCGGCGCGGGCCCGACCGACGGCCAGGCCATCGTCGCCAGGTCGTCGCTCATCCCATCACGTTAGCGCTTGGCCGGAGCCGCCTTGGCGGGGGCACGTCGCGCTGCGGGCTTGGGCAGCGTGGTCGCGATCGGCGCGCTCTCGCCGGTGGCCTCGGAGGCCTGGTCGGCCGTCGTGGCCGGCCGGTCGACGCCGAGCGTGCGGGAGAAGGTCGGCGGTATGTAGAAGTCGTCCGGCGACAGCTGGTGCACCGACGAGTGCCCGAGCCCCAGCACCGCGGAGTCGAGCCCGCCCCGCATGATGTCGAGCACGTTCTCCACGCCCGCCTGGCCATTCGCCGCGAGTCCCCAGAGGTACGCGCGGCCGATCATCACGGCCCGGGCGCCCAGCGCCAGCGCCTTCGCCACGTCGCTTCCGCGGCGGATGCCGCCATCCAGCAGCACCTCCACCTGGTCGCCCACCTCGTGCGCCACGGACGACAGCATCCGGATCGTCGCGGGCGTGGAGTCCAGGTTGTTGCCGCCGTGGTTGGAGACGGAGATGGCGGTGACGCCGGCATCCACGGCGCGACGGGCGTCGTCGATGCGCGTGACGCCCTTGAGCATGAACGGCCCGCCCCACTGCTCGCGCAGCCAGGCGACGTCGTCCCAGGTGGGCGGCGGCGTCTGCATCCACTCGTAGTAGGCGCCGAAGAAGGTGGGCGCCTCGCCGCCGGGCGGGGTGAGGTTGGGGGCGGTCAGGTCCGGGATGTGGCCGGTCTTGGCGAAGCTCCAGAGCCAGCGGGGGTGCGGCAGCACGTTGGGCGCGAGGTCCCAGGCGGCCTTGAGGTTCACCTTCTCAGGGATCTGCGGGCTGCCCCAGTCGCGGCCGTTCGAGAACGACCAGTCGAGGGTGGAGATGAGGCCCTTCGCCCCGGCGGCGCGCGCCCGCTCCATCCGCTGCACCATCGCGTCGCGGCTGCCGCTCCAGTACATCTGGAACAGCGTGTTCGGGTTGGCGGCGGCGACCTCCTCGATCGGCTTCGAGGCGAAAGAGGAGAGACCCATGATCGTGCCGCGGTTGTTCGCGGCGCGGGAGACCGCGACCTCGCCGTCGGGGTGGACCGCCTGCACTCCGGTGGGCGAGATGATCACCGGGAACGAGATCGGGATGCCCATGACGGTGGTCGTGAGGTCACGGGCGGCCTGGTGCCCGGCCACGTGCGGCGCGAACTGGATCTCGGCGAACGCGCCCATGTTGTCGTCGATTGTGAGGCCGCGCTCCGACCCCGCGACGAGCGCGCCGTACACCGACGACGGCAGTCTCTTCTTGGCCCGCCGCTGAGCTTCGGCGACGGTCTCGAACCATGCGTTCCTGGCCATGGGATTCTCTTCTCTCTGTCGTGCCCATTATATTGGCACTCGGTGCCATTTGCCTGTGCGACTGCTCAGAAGTACTGCGCGCCCATGTCCACGCTCAGGTGCTCGGCCGTGATCAGGCGCGCGTCATCCGAGGCCAGGAAGGCGACCGCGTTGGCGATGTCCTCCGCCTCTGCAGCGTACGTCGGCAGGAACGGCGTGCCCATCGCGGCGAGCGGCGGGTTGCTCTCGTTGGTGTGCATGATCGCCGAGATCATGTCCCCCGAGCCCATCGGGGTGTTCACCGCGCCCGGGTGCGCGCTGTTCACCCGGATGTTGTGCCTGCCCAGCTCCGCGGCGAACGCCCGGGTCATGCCGGTGACGGCGTGCTTGCTCGCGGTGTAGTGAACCATGAACGGCTGCATCTTCTTGCCGGCGTAGGAGCTGGTGAGGATGATCGCCCCACCGCCCGCCGTGACCAGGTGCGGCGCGCCGACCATCACCGTGTTCCACACGCCGACGACGTTGATGTCGATCGTGGTGCGGAACATGTCGGCGGTGGTCTCGTCCCAGGTCGCCGGGATGCAGATGCCCGCGTTGGCGACCACGATGTCGAGGTGGCCGAGCTGGGCGACCGCGCCGTCGACGAAGGTACGCATCTTCTCCAGCTCGCGCACATCGCCCTGCTCGAAGATGATCCGCCGGTCGAGCGCCTCGACCAGCCGAACGGTCTCGTTGAGGTCCTCGATCGACGACGAGTCGTACGGCACGAGCGGGATCTCGCCGGCGAGGTCGATCGCGATGATGTCTGCCCCCTCCGACGCGAGCTTGACGGCGTGGGCGCGACCCTGCCCGCGCGCTGCTCCGGTGATGAAGGCGACCTTGCCCTCGAGGCGTCCGGCCATGATGTTCTCCTTTGTTGTTTTTCTCGGGTGGTTCAGCCGCCGAAGAGCGAGCTGAGGGCGGGAGCGACGTCCCGGTAGGTGTGAACGAGCCGCGCCTTGCCGTGCCCGGCGAGGGCCAGCTCCTTGCCGAGCTCGACGTCCTTCTCGCCGCTGACGTCGATGAGCACGTCGAGTCGCGGCAGCCGGGAGGCGACGACCCGCGGATCGGGCCCGGCGTTGTGCACGCAGTCGGAGAGCAGGAGCACGCGGGCATCCCGCACCGGCACACGGGCGAGCTCGCGGTGCGCGAGTTCGAGCGGGAACGAGATGTTGGTGAGGCCGCGGGCCGGCATCCGCAGCATGGTGTCGAGCAGGTCCATCGGGCGGATCTCCTCGCCCAGGTGCAGCAGCACGGCCGCGTCCGACCAGAACGCGATCACCGAGAGCGCGTCGTTCTGCAGCTCGCCGGCCAGCGCGCCGACCGTCGCGGCGGCGGTCTGCACGCGCTCGCCCTTCATCGAGCCGGAGACGTCGACGGCGAGCACGACCGAGCGGCGCGTGCGCACCCGATCCCGCACGATGATGTCATCGTCCTCGGGGTACGGCCGCTCGGCCAGCACCTCGATCGTCTTGTCCAGGTCGATCTCGTCCGATCCGCCGCGGTAGGGGAGGCTCGAGAGGGTCCCGGCCCCGCGCCGGGGTGTGCCGTCCTTGCGCGGCCGGCGGATGGCGAGCCGCGAGGTGATCTGCCGGGCGCGGTCGCGCACGACGGGGTCGGCGGCCACGGCGTCGGCGTCGGCCAGCACGAGGGTGCCCTGTTCGTCCGTGAAACCCGATCCGGGGTCGCCGGGCTTCGCGCGAGCGCGCCCGGAGCCGCGGCCGGGCTCCGCGCTCATGACGACGCCACCGCCGCCCTTTCCGGCTTCGAACACGGTGGGCTCCTCGTCCAGTTGTTTGGGGGTGCGGCGCAGCTGGCGGCTCGGCTTGGTGGAGCGTTCCGTCCTGCGCCGGATCGGCGAATCCGCCTCGA
>JAODAU010000415.1 GCA_025463615.1 Microbacteriaceae bacterium
ACGCTCGACGACATCCGCGCGGTCGCCCGCATCCTGGGCGAGGACCTCGCCGACGACAGCGTGCCCGTCGACCTGGACGACTGGATCCCCGCGTCCCTGCGCCGGGAGAGCGAGTACCTCACCCACCACGTCTTCAACACGCACCGCTCCGAGACGGCGATGATGCGCTACCTCAAGCACCTCGCCGACTACGACTACGCGCTCGACCGCGGCATGATCCCGCTCGGGTCGTGCACCATGAAGCTCAACGCGGCCACCGAGATGGAGGCCGTCACCTGGCCGGAGTTCGCGGGCATCCACCCGTTCGCCCCCGAGGCCGACGACGAGGGCTACCTCACCCTCATCGAGCAGCTGCAGGGCTGGCTGGCGGATGTCACGGGCTACGACTCCGTCTCGCTGCAGCCCAACGCGGGCAGCCAGGGTGAGCTCGCCGGGCTCCTCGCCATCCGCGGGTACCACCTCTCGCGCGGCGACGCCGGGCGCACGGTCTGCCTCATCCCGTCGTCGGCGCACGGCACGAACGCCGCTTCGGCGGTGCTCGCGGGCATGCGCGTCGTGGTCGTGGCGACCAACGAGCTCGGCAACGTGGACCTCGACGACCTGCGGGCCAAGATCGCGGAGCACGCGGACTCCCTCGCGGCGCTCATGATCACCTATCCGTCCACGCACGGTGTCTACGAGCACGAGGTCGGCGACATCTGCAAGGCCGTGCACGACGCCGGCGGCCAGGTCTACGTCGACGGCGCCAACCTCAACGCCCTGCTCGGTTTCGCCCGCTTCGGCGACTTCGGGGGAGACGTCTCGCACCTCAACCTGCACAAGACGTTCTGCATCCCACACGGCGGTGGAGGGCCGGGCGTCGGCCCGGTCGCGGCGAAGTCGCACCTTGCGCCGTTCCTGCCCGGCCACCCGCTCGCCCAGCGCGAGTACCGCCCGGTCGACTCGTCCGGGCCCGCCCATCGCAACATCGTGAGCGCCGCGCCGTACGGCTCCCCGAGCATCCTGCCCATCTCGTGGGCTTACGTGCGCATGATGGGCGCCGGCGGCCTCAAGGCCGCCACCGGCGCCGCCGTGCTGGCCGCCAACTACGTCGCAACGCGCCTGCGCGACCACTACCCGGTGCTCTACTCGGGCGACAACGGGCTGGTGGCGCACGAGTGCATCCTCGACCTGCGACCGCTCACCGAGTCGACCGGCGTGACCGTGGATGACGTGGCCAAGCGCCTCATCGACTACGGCTTCCACGCGCCCACCATGTCGTTCCCCGTCGCGGGCACACTCATGGTCGAGCCGACGGAGAGCGAGGACCTCGGCGAGATCGACCGCTTCATCGACGCGATGATCGCGATCCGGGCGGAGGCGGATGCCGTCGCCGCGGGCACCTGGCCCGTCAACGACAACCCGCTGCGCAACGCCCCTCACACGGCCCAGTCCGTGATCGACGGCGAGTGGGAGCATCCCTACACGCGCGAGCAGGCGGTCTACCCGGTGCGAACCCTCATCCGCTCCAAGTACTGGCCGCCCGTGCGCCGCATCGACAACGCCTTCGGCGACCGCAACCTCGTGTGCGCCTGCCCGCCCCCGGAGGCCTTCGCCGACTGAGCTGCGCCCTCGGCGGATGGCCCTTCCGCACGCACGTCTCGCGCTGCCAGGGTCTCCGACGTGAATCTTCTCGCGCGAATTGACGACGCCCTGGTGGGCGTTACTCGTCGTGCACTCAGTCGGCCAGACCAAGAACCCCTGGGGAATTCGTAGCCCGCAGGGCACGACCCCACGTTCTTGTTGTCTGTCACCGTCTTCTGAGGAGAAGAATCATGTCTGTTGTGCGCTGGAGCGACGCCGAGCTCCGGGAATTCGTGCTCGCGGCGCCGCGGCTCGATCGCGGCGAGGAGATCACGGCGGATGTCGCGCGCGCCGCGTTCCGCGAGCAGTTCGTCGCGCGTTCGGTCGTCACCATCCAGCGGCGGATGCTGGCCCGCGTCGGCTCACTCACCGCGGCCGAGGGCATCGCGGTGTTCGCCTGTGACCTGCTGGAGAACTCCAGCTGGGACCCGCGCCGTGACTGGCTGCTGATGAGCCCCGCGCCGTGGGCTGATCTGGAGGAGGTGGTTGGCGACGAGGCGATCGTGATCAGCCGCCGGGCCATGCGCGGCCGCAAGAAGGATGCCGCCACCCTCGCGGGCATCGAGGAGGCGTCGAGCCGCCCCGAACTCGAGTAGTCGACGCGGCGGGGCAATCGCGTGGCGGCGGGGGACACGCTTCCCGCCGCCACGCGGTAACGCCGCCGCGGGCTGCGATATCCCCCGCCACGAGGAATGCTCGTGGTTCCGTCAGTGCCCAAAGACGCCCGGGAACGCGGATGCCGCCCACGGGTAGCCGACGAAGATGGCGGCGTCGATGAGGAAGTGCGCGATCACCAGAGGGATCACCCTGCCGTAGCGCGTGTAGAGCCAGCCGAACAGCACCCCCATCGCGAAGTTGCCGATGAACGCGCCGAAGCCCTGGTAGAGGTGGTAGCTGCCGCGGAGGGTGGCCGCCACGAGGATGATGGGCCAGGTACGCCATCCGAGTTCCCGCAGCCGGGCGAACAGGTAGCCGATCACGATGATCTCCTCCTGCAGCGCCGACCGCAGCGCCGAGAGGATGAGGATCGGCACCGTCCACCAATAGGTGTCGAGCGGCGACGGGTCGACGGTGACGCCGATGCCGAGCGCGCGGCTGCCGAGGTAGACGCCGATGCCGGGGATGCCGATCACGAGCGCCAGGGCGACCCCGAGGAGCACGGAACGCAGCGGCCGGCTGAAGTCGACGCCGAGCCGCGCGAGGTGCGGCCTGGCGGCGTTCCACAGGAGGAAACACACCAGGGCAACGGGCACCAGGTCGAAGAAGATCGCGAGGAACTGGTAGATCAGGTCGAACACGGGGCGGTCGCTGAGCGAGCCGTTGAGTGTGGCCGTCTGGTCGGCGAGCGGCTTCGAGAGAGTGAGGCTGTTGACGATGGACACCACGGAATAGACCGCGGATGCCCCGAGCGACAGCCCGAGCACGATGAGGATCTCGGCCCGGATGCGCCCCTTCGACATGGCGTCCGGGTACGCTGGAAGGCTCACGCCCACCCGCCCACGGAACCGTCGGCCGACCCGCCGTCTTTGGTGGGTTCCGACAAAAGGGGCTGGGGCACGTATCCGATGTTACGCCGCGTGCACCGAAGTATTAGTCCGCG
>JAODAU010000408.1 GCA_025463615.1 Microbacteriaceae bacterium
GGTGCTTCCTCCTTGGTGCTCTCATCTGCGGTGGTGCGCCGGTCGGGTTCGGTCCGACCGGACTATCAGGCCGGAGAAGGCCTGTGCCTCGTTGCAAGTTTCTCCAGGGCGAGCGTGACGATATAGAAGACGAGTCCGAGCAGGATGGCGCCCAGCACGAAGGCGTAGGCGAGCGTGTAGTTGCTGTACGCGGCCGCCGAGGTGATCGAGCTGGCGAGCCCGTCCACCGGGCCGCCGAAGTACTCGGCGATGAGCGCGGAGATCACGGCGAGGGATGACGCGATCCTGAGTCCCGTGAACACGAACGGCAGCGCGCCCGGCAGTGTCACGGTGCGCGTGAGCTGCCACGGGCTCGCCGCGTACGACCGCATGAGGTCGCGCTGCACCGGGCGCACCTGGCGCAGGCCCCGCAGCGTGTTCACATAGACCGGGATGAACACGGCCAGCGCCGCGATGAGCTGGCGGGCGGTCTGCGCGTCCGCCCCGAACATCGTGTACAGCACCGGCGCGAGCGCCACGATCGGGATCACCGACAGCGCGGTTACCACCGGCACGGCGAGCTGGTCGATCGCGCGCACCAGCGCCGACAGCACGGCGAGCAGGATGCCGAGCACCGAGCCCACGACCAGCCCGATGAGTGCGTTGAGGCCGGTGACCTGCGCACCCTTCCCGATGATCGCGAGGGACTGCGAGAAGCGGTCTCCGATGCTCAGCGGGCTGGGCAGCACGAACGGCTTGATGGCGAAGACCACGACCGCGAGCTGCCAGAGCACGAGCACGAGCACGCCGAAGACGATCGGCGCGACGATCAGTCGGGTGCGGCTCATCGCGTCTCCAGCCCGAGCGCGGGCTCGGCGGAGTCGGCATGCAGTGCCTCGCGCACGGTGCTCACCGCGGCGAAGAACGCCGGGGATTCGCGCAGGGATTCGCCCCGGGCATCCGCCGTTCCGAGCCCGACCGTGACGATGTCGCGGATGCGGCCCGGCCGCGGAGACATCACGACGACTCGGTTCGAAAGGAACACCGCCTCCGGGATCGAGTGCGTGACGAACACGACGGCGGCCGAGGTCTCGGCGCAGATGCGCACCAGCTCGCCCTGCATCCGCTCGCGGGTCATCTCGTCCAGGGCGCCGAAGGGCTCGTCCATGAGCAGCAGCTCCGGGCTCTCGGCGAGGGATCGGGCGATCGCGACGCGCTGCTGCATCCCGCCGGAGAGCTGGTCCGGGTAGCGGTCGGCGAAGTCGGCCAGCCCGACCAGGGAGAGCAGGTCTTTCGCGCGCGCCTGGCGCGCGGCCTTGCCCACCCCGTGCAGCTCGAGCGGCAGCTCGATGTTGCCGGCGACGGTGCGCCAGGGCAGCAGGCCGGCCTGCTGGAACGCGATGCCGTAGGCCTGGTCGATGCGCGCCTGCCTGGCCGTCTTGCCGAACACGTTCACCGTGCCGGCCGTGGGCTGGTCGAGGTCGGCGATGAGCCGCAGCAGCGTGGACTTGCCGCAGCCGCTCGGCCCGATCAGCGAGACGAACTCCCCCGGCGAGACGGCGAGCTCGATGTCCTCGAGCGCGTTCACCGTCTGGCGGCGCCCCACGGTGAAGGTCTTCGAGACCCCGGTGACGGTGACTGCGTCGGTCATGCGCGCTGCTCTCCCCTGCGGTATCTCGTGAGTGCCAGGCCGACGAGCGCGACGGCGCCCGCGGCGATCAGTCCGATGAGGATCGCGCCGAAGATCGGCGCCCAGGGCTTGCCCGGGTCGCCGCTGGACGCGGAGGCGTACTCGATCATCATCCGTCCGACGCCGCCGCTGAGGCCGATCGAGACCTCGGCCACGACGGTGCCGATCACGGCGTTGGCCGCGGCCAGGCGCAGCGCGGGCAACAGGTATGGCACGCTCGCGGGCAGGCGGAGGGCGATCAGCGTCTTCCACCAGCCGACCGCGTAGCTCCGCATGAGGTCGACGTGGGCGCGGTCCGGGGACTCGAGCCCGCGGAGAGCACCGATCGAGACGGGGAAGAAGGCGAGGTAGGAGGCGATCACGGCCACCGACATCCAGTCCTGCCAGCGCGCCTCGCCGAACCGGATCTGGTTGCCGATGCCGGCGATCAGCGGCGCGAGCGCGATGAGCGGCACGGTCTGGCTGAGCACGACCCACGGCAGCAGGGCCGCCTCCGCGGTGCGCAGCCGCTGCATGAGCAGCGCGAGCAGGAAGCCGACGACGACGCCGATCACCCAGCCCACGGCGGCGATCCCGAGCGTGAAGCCTGCCGCCTTGAGCACCGCCAGCCACAGCACGGGCGAGCCGGGCGCCGAGGTGACCGGATCCGCGAGCCGCACGAACATCGTCCAGAGGTGCGGCATCGCGAGGTCGGTGGTGCGCGGGAGCACCGTGACCGAACCGATCACGACGCCCTGCGCCGGCCCGACCGCCTTGTACAGCTCCCAGGCCACGGCGAGCAGGAGCACGCCGGCGATGCCGAGCAGGGCGGGACGGGCACGACTCATAGGCTCAGGCCTTTGCCGTGATGTGGTCGCGCATGGCGGGGATGACGGTCTCGCCGTACACGCGGAGGGTCTCCTCCTTGTTGTCGTGCTGGAGGTACCCGGCGAACTGGTCGACGCCGAGCTCCTTGAGCGCCTTGAGCTTCTCGATGTGGTCCTCGGCGCTGCCGAGTAGGCAGAACCGGTCGACGATCTCGTCGGGAACGAACTCGGCGTGCGTGTTGCCGGCCCGGCCGTGCTCGTTGTAGTCGTAGCCCTCGCGGCCCTTGATGTAATCGGTGAGCGCCTTCGGCACGGTCGAGTTCTCTCCGTACTTGGCCACGATGTCGGCGACGTGGTTGCCCACCATGCCACCGAACCAGCGGTTCTGGTCCCGCATGTGCTGCCAGTCGTCGCCGATGTACATCGGTGCGGCCACGCAGAACTTGATCGACATCGGGTCTCGGCCGACCTTCTCGGCGGCATCGCGAACGGTCGTGATCATCCACTCGGCGACATCCAGGTCGGCCATCTGCAGGATGAAGCCGTCTCCCACCTCACCGGTGAGCTTCAGCGCGAGCGGACCGTAGGCCGCCACCCAGACCTCCAGCTCGGAGCCGGTGGACCACGGGAACTGCAGCTGCGCGCCGTTGTACTCGACCGAGCGCGAGTTGGCGAGCTCGCGGATGACGTGGATCGACTCGCGCAGTGTCTTCAGCGTCGTCGGAGCACCATTCGTCACGCGCACGGCGGAGTCGCCACGACCGATGC
>JAODAU010000454.1 GCA_025463615.1 Microbacteriaceae bacterium
CGTCCCACCTATCGCGACGACATCATTCACCAGAAGCCCAACACGCCGATCGCCTCCTGCCCCAGCCCCGAAGGCGGCCATGACTGGCCCGCCACCAGCTATGATCAGCCCGACGACCTGTTGCTGATCCCGCTCAGCCAGACTTGCGCCATGTATGGCGCCGGCGGCCAGGCCTTTTATGAAATGCCCGGCAGCAATGGCAATCTGGGGCGCATTTCGGCCTATGAGGCCAAAACGCTCAAGCCGATCTGGACCTTCCAGCAGCGCGCGCCTTTCCTCACCAGCATCATCTCCACCGCCGGCGGGGTGGGTTTTGTCGGCGACTTCGACCGCGTCTTCCGCGCCTTCGACGTCAAGACCGGCAAGACGCTGTGGGAGACGCGCCTGGGAACAGGAGTACAGGGCTTTCCCATCACCTTCAGCGTGGGCGGCGAACAGTTCATCGCCGTCACCACCGGCACCCAGGGCGGCAGCCCGGTGCAGAAGCCCAGCACCATGCTGCAGGAAGTGCACCGTTCCCAGACCGGCCAGGCGGTCTATGTTTTCGCGCTTCCCAAGCAGCACTGAACCGTGCCCAAGGCCGACATTCCCGGTTTGTCGATGCACTTCGTACAGGCAGGCGACGGCGCGCCGCTATTGCTGATCCCGGGCGCCTTGGGCACGGGCGCGGGCGATTTTCCCGCCCAGATCGGCTGGTTCGCGGAACGCGGCTTTCAAGTCATCGCGCCCGACCCGCGGGGCTATGGCAAGTCCCGGCCGCCACAGCGCGAATACCCCCTCGACTTCTACGCCCGCGACGCCGCCGACATGTTCTCGCTGATGTCCGTCCTCAGCCATGAGCGATTTGCGATCATCGGCTGGAGCGACGGCGCCAACATCGCCACCATCATGGCGGCCACCCGGCCCGAACGGGTGGCGCAGCTGGTGGTGTTCGGTGGCCAGTCGTTTCTGACGGCCGAGGAGATCGCCGCCTTCAACGACATTCGCAAGATATCGGCCTGGTCGCCGCGCGCCGCTGAGGCCATGCGCGCCGTTTACGGCAAAGAACTGGACGATTTGTGGGACCGCTATGTGGCGGGGCAGGAGGCGTTGTTCGACGCGGGCGGCGATCTTTATGCGGGGCTGCTGGCCCAGGTAAAATGCCCGACCCTGGTGCTGCATGGCGCCAAGGACCCACTGATACCGGGCCTTCATCCTGAGGCGATTCATCGCGGCATCGCCGGATCACAGCTTCACATATTCCCCTACGGCAAGCACAATATTCACCTACGCTATGCCGACGATTTCAACGCCCTGGCGCTTTCTTTCCTGACAGCGGCGGACCGGAGCTGACATGGATTCCGCCCATCCCGATGCCGAACACACCATGAAGCGTGGGCTGGGGCTTTACGATTCCACCATGATCGTGGCCGGCTCAATGATCGGCTCGGGCATCTTCATCGTCGCCGCGGAAATGGCACGCGAGACCGGCGCCGCCGGCTGGATGATGCTGGCCTGGGTGGTGGCGGGGGTGCTGACCCTGGCGGCGGCGCTCTCCTATGGCGAGCTGGCGGCGATGATGCCGCGCGCCGGCGGGCAATATCTCTATCTGCGCGAGGCTTTCTCGCCGCTCTGGGGCTTTCTGTATGGCTGGACCCTGTTCCTGGTGATCCAGACCGGCACCATCGCCGCTTCCTCGGTCGGCTTCGCCCGCTATCTGGGCGTGCTGGTGCCGTTCGTTTCCGAAAGCCATTATCTGATCGCGCCGGTGCGCATCCTGCCGACCTATGCGCTGTCGCTGTCCACGGCGCAGGTGGTGTCCTTGTGCCTGATCGCCTTCGTGACCTGGACCAACACGCGCGGCCTGAAATATGGCAAGGGCGTGCAGAACGTCTTCACAACTATGAAGATCGGCACCCTGGTGGGTGTCGCCGTGATCGGGCTGCTGCTGGGCTGGAACTGGGTCGTGGTGAAAGGCAATTTCGCCCATGCCTGGACGCCGGTGGGCGTGCTGCCGCCCGCGGCCGGGATCTCGCCGCTGTCGGGCTTCGGAATTTTGATTGGGCTTTGCACGGCCCAGATCGGCTCGCTGTTCGCCGCCGATGCCTGGAACAACATCACCTTCACGGCGGGCGAGGTGCGCAATCCGGCCCGCAATGTCCCGCTGTCGCTGGCGCTGGGCACCATCGTGGTGATGGCGCTCTATATCCTGGCCAATTTCGCCTACATGGTGGTGTTGCCCTTCGCCCAGATCCAGAGCGCGCCGTCCGACCGCGTCGCTGCCGCCGTGTTCGAGGTGATCTTTCCGGGTATCGGCGCCACCCTGATCGCCATCGCCATCATGATCTCGGCCTTCGGCTGCATGAACGGCATGATCCTGTCGGGCGCACGCGCCTATTTCGCCATGGCGCTGGACGGGCTGTTCTTCAAGCGCGCCGCCAATCTCAACGATGCCAAGGTACCGGCTTCGGCGCTGCGGATGCAGGCGCTGTGGGTGGCGGTACTGGTGCTGGCGCGCACCTATAATCCGGCCACCGGCACTTATGGCAATCTCTACAGCAACCTGCTGGATTATGTGGTTTCCGCGG
>JAODAU010000077.1 GCA_025463615.1 Microbacteriaceae bacterium
CCCGCGGTGTTCGGGATCGATCCGACGGCCATGAGGCAGTGGCTGCCTTCCACCTTCGTGCCGTCCGAGAGGGTGGCGACCACGCCATCCGCGGTGCGTTCGACGGTCTCGGCGCGGGACTTGGAGAGCACGGTCATGCCGTTGCGGCGGAAGACGTCCTCGATCACGCGGGCGGCATCCGCATCCTCGCCCGGGAGCACCTGGTCGCGCGACGAGATGAGCGTCACCTTCGAACCGAGGGCGGTGAACGCCGAGGCGAACTCGGCGCCGGTGACGCCGGACCCGACCACGATGAGGTGCTCGGGGGTCTCCTGCAGCGTGTAGAGCTGGGTCCAGGTGAAGATGCGCTCGCCGTCGGGCTTTGCGGTCGGCAGGATGCGGGGGCTCGCGCCGACCGAGATGACGATGGTGTCGGCATCCAGCTCGTCGAAGTCCATGCGGGTCTTGCCCTTGCCGGTGGAGACGATCACGCGGTTGGGGCCGTCGAGCCGCCCCTCGCCCTGGATGACGGTGACGCCTGCCTTGATGAGCTGCGACTTCATGTCCTCGGACTGCTGGCGCGCGAGGCCGAGCAGGCGGCGGTTGACGGCCTGCAGGTTGACCGCGACCTCCGGACGCACCGGGCGCCCCGACTCGCCGCGGGTGAAGAACTGCACGCCCAGGTCGGCCGCCTCGCCGATCGCGTTGGCCGCCTCGGCGGTGGCGATGAGGGTCTTGGATGGCACGACATCCGTGAGCACGGCCGATCCGCCGATGCCCACCCGCTCGACGACCGTGACCTCTGCGCCGAGCTGCGCGCCGGCGAGCGCCGCCTCGTAGCCGCCGGGACCCCCGCCCACGACGGTGATGCGCTGCTTCCGCTCGAATTCATAGGCCATGCCCCCATTCTCCCGGGCCGCGCACCGCGCTCCAAACGCGCCCCTCCCAAAACGCAGGAGATCTTCGCCGAAACGTCACGTGCGCGTCGCAATCGACGCCCGGCGCGCGAATCTCCTGCGTTTTCGGAGAGGCGAATACAGTGGGGGGATGTCGACGAATCCACTGGATGACCCCTCCGCAGACCCCTTCGAGATCGCCGGCACCGCGGCCGCCGAGATCGCCGAGCGCTCGGGCGTCGCGCACCACGACATCGCCCTCACGCTCGGCAGCGGCTGGGGCAAGGCCGCCGACCTCATCGGCGAGACGACGGCCACCATCCCCGCCGAGGAGATCACCGGATTCTCGAAGCCCGCCCTCAGCGGACACGTCGGCACCCTCCGCAGCGTGCTCCTCGCCGACGGAAAGCACGCGCTCGTGATCGGAGCCCGCACGCACTACTACGAGGGGCACGGGGTGCGGCGCGTCGTCCACTCGGTGCGCACCGCGGCCGCCACGGGGGCGACGACCATGATCCTCACGAACGGGGCGGGCGGCATCCGCGAGTCCTGGCGGCCGGGTACGCCCGTGCTGATCAGCGACCACATCAACCTCACCGCCAATTCGCCGCTCGAGGGCGCCACCTTCATCGACCTCACCGACCTCTACAGCTCGCGCCTGCGCGACGTCGCCCGCTCCGTCGAGCCCACGCTCGACGAGGGCGTCTACGTACAGTTCCGCGGCCCGAACTACGAGACGCCGGCCGAGGTGCAGATGGCGAAGACCATCGGCGGCAACATCGTGGGCATGTCCACGGCCCTCGAGGCGATCGCGGCGCGGCAGTCGGGCATGGAGGTGCTCGGGATGTCGCTCATCACGAACCTCGCGGCCGGCATCCAGAAGACGCCGCTCAGCCACGCCGAGGTGCTGGAGGCGGGGCAGAACGCGGAGGCCGTGATCAGCGCGCTGCTGGCGAAGATCGTGGCGAAGATATGAGTGTCGTCGACACCGCGCGGGCCTGGCACGACCAGGACCCCGACGCCGAGACCCGCACCGAGCTCGAGCACCTCATCGACCGCGCGACCGCCGGCGACGCCGCCGCGCTCGCCGATCTGCACGACCGCTTCGACACCCGCCTCGAGTTCGGCACGGCCGGGCTGCGAGGCAGGATCGAGGCCGGCTCCAACCGGATGAACCGGGTGCTCGTAGCCCAGGCCGCGGCGGGCCTCGCCGCCTTCCTGGTCGCCCGAGGCGGCGCCCCCAGCGTCGTGATCGGCTACGACGGCCGCAAGAACTCACAGGTCTTCGCCACCGACACGGCCGAGCTCATGGCCGGTGCGGGGGTGCGCGCCATCCTGCTCCCGCGCCTGCTGCCGACGCCCGTGCTCGCCTTCGCCGTGCGCCACCTCGGCACCAGCGCCGGGGTGATGGTGACCGCCAGCCACAACCCCGCCGCCGACAACGGCTATAAGGTCTACCTCGGCGACGACGACCAGGGCTCGCAGATCGTGCCGCCCGCCGACGCCGGGATCGCCGCCGAGATCGAACGGATCGCGGCCACCGCGAACGTGCTGCAGCTCCCGCGCACCGCCTACGAGACCGCCGACGAGAGCGTCGTCGACGCCTACATCGACGCGACGGCCGCGATCTCGACCCGGCCCGGGCATCCTGTGCCGTTCACCTACACGGCCATGCACGGGGTCGGTTGGCAGACCGCGCACCGCGTCTTCCTCAACGCCGGCCTCGGCGTGCCTTCGATCGTCACCGAGCAGATCGAGCCGGATGCCACGTTCCCCACCGTCGCGTTCCCGAACCCCGAGGAGCCCGGCGCGCTGGACCTCGCGTTCGCGACCGCGACGCGGGCGGGCACGGACATCGTGGTCGCCAACGACCCGGACGCGGACCGGCTCGCCATCGGCATCCGCGACGCCGACGGCGAGTGGGTGCGGCTGAGCGGTAACGAGGTCGGCGCGCTGCTCGGGTGGCGGGCTGCGGAGCGGCTGGCGGCGCTCGGTCCTGAGGGCACGCTGGCGGCATCCATCGTCTCGACGCCGGCGCTGCGGGCCGTCGCGGACGGCTACCGGCTCGAGTACGTGGACACCCTCACCGGGTTCAAATGGATCTCGCGCGCGCCCGGCCTCTCGTACGGATTCGAGGAGGCGCTCGGCTACCTCGTCGACCCCGGCAAGGTGCGCGACAAGGACGGCATCTCGGCCGCGGTCGACTTCCTCGCGCTGGCGGGTGAGCTCGCGGCATCCGGAACCACGATCGCGCAGCACCGCCTCGACTTCGCGGCAAAGTTCGGCGGATTCGCGTCAGCGCAGCTCTCGATCCGGGTCACCGACCTCGACGAGATCACCGCCACGATGTCGCGCCTGCGCGCCGACCTGCCCGTGCGCATCGAAAACGCAGGAGTCTCCCGCGTGGACGACTTCATCGACGGCTTCGAGGGGCTTCCGCCGGGGGATATCCTGCGTTTTTGGCTCGAGGACGGGTCGCGGGTGATCGTGCGCCCGAGCGGCACCGAGCCCAAGCTGAAGGTCTACCTCGACGCATCCAGCGAGGACGGCGACGCGGATGCCCGGCTCGCGGCAGCGCAGGCGAAGGTCGACGCGCTCGAGGCCGGCATGCGCGCCATCCTCGCCGCCTGATTCCCGCCTCACAAAACGCAGGAGATTCTGCCGCGAACGCTCCGTATGGCGGCTTTTCGCGTCGACTACGCAGAATCTCCTGCGTTTTGGGAAGCGAGGCGGCGGGTGATCTCGGCGGCGGCGGCGCGCGCCGCGTCCTCCACGCGCTGGGCACCGGATGCGCTGAAGCTCGTGTTCACGTAGGGCACCGTCAGCGCGGCCAGGGCGTGGCCATCGCGGCCGAGCACGGGGAACACGATGTCGGTGATGCCCGGCTGCAGGCTGTCGTCGCGGCGTACGAAGCCGGCCGCGCGGATGCCGTCGAGCTCTGGCGAGGGCGAAGGCGAGGGCGACCGCGACGCCTCGCCCGCGAACGCCCGCAGCACGGCCCCGGTCGCGGTCGTCTCGAGCGGGAACTCCGCCCCCACCCGCACCCGGAAGCCGAAGCTCGCCGGGCTCTCGACCTGCGCCAGGATCAGGATGCGGCCGGCATCCGCCATCCCCAGGTTGCAGCTCTGCCCCACCGAGTCGGCCAGCTCGCGCATCGGACCGAGCGCCGCGCGCACCAGCCCGCGCACGGGCTCCTGCCGGTGGGCGAGCTCGAACATCCGCATCGACAGCGAGTACAGCCCGGACTGCGGGTCGCGAAAGAGGTAGCCGCGCGCCTCGAGCACCTGCAGCACCCGGAACACCTGGCCCACCGTGCGGTCCACCTCGGCGGCGATCTGCGCCTGCCCGAGCCCGCCGGCGCGCTCGGCGAGCAGCTCCAGGATGTCCAGCGCCTTGTCGAGCGCCGGCACCGAGTAGTCGGGCGCCGCCATCAGCGGTCGACCGCCATCGCGGCCACCATGCGCCGCGCGATCTCGCGGTTCAGGTCGTCGGGCACGCCGACCGCGCCGGGTTCGAGGGCGGTCGTGGCCACCCGCTCGAGCGAGAGCGCCTGCAGCAGGAATCCGAGATCCATCGACTCGAGCGAGTTGCCGCGCGGGTCGCGGCCGGCGAGGTTGATCATCCGGCCCTGCGCCAGCAGCACCACGTGCCGCCCGTCGGCGAACTCGACCCGCTCGATCGAGTCGTCGACCGGCACGACCCGGGCGGCGGCCGCGGTCAGCGCCGGCACGTCGATCTCCCAGGCGAAGTGCCCGCTGTTCGCCAGCACCGTGCCCGACTCCATCATCGCGAACTCGGCGGGACCGAGGATGCCGGGGCGCCCCGTCGCCGTCACGATCGTCTCGCCCCAGCCCACCAGCTCGGCGAGCGGCGCGACCCGGTAGCCGTCCATCGCCGCCTCGAAGGCCTTGAGCTCGTCGATCTCCGCGACGGCAACACGGCCGCCCATGGCCCGCAGGTACTGCGCGATGCCGCGGCCGCACCATCCGTAGCCCACCACCACGAAGCGCCGCCCGGGCACCATCAGCCCGGTGATGCGCATGAGGCTCTCGACCACCGACTGGCCCACCGCGTGCCGGTTCTCGCCGATCGCCTTGAGGGGGCTGTCGTTGATCACGATCACGGGGAACGCGACCCGCCCGGCGAGCTCGCCGCGCAGCCGGTCGGCGCCGGACGTGGTCTCCTCGGTGCCGCCCGCGAGGGGCAGACCCCGCTCGATCGCGCCCGCGAACAGGTCGGCGCCGTTGTCCAGGATGATGTCCGGCCGCGCGTCGAGCACCCGCGCGAGGTTGGCGCGGTGCTCCTCGGCGGTGTCCGCGCGGGTGCCGTAGACCTGCAGGCCGGCGTCGCGCAGCACGGCGACCACGTCATCCTGCGTCGAGCCGTGGTTGCCGGTCGCCACGATCTCGGCACCGCCGGCCGCGAGCGTCTCGAGCAGCACGGCGGTCTTCGGGTCGAGGTGGATCGCGACGCCGATGCGCCTGCCCTCGAACGGCCGCGTCTCGGCGAAGGCCGCGCGCGCGGCGGCGAGCAGGCGCATGCGGGAGCGGATCCACTCGAGCCGCTGGCGGCCCTGGGCGAGGAGTTCGGGAGTGGGATCGACGGTGGTCATCCCCACACCTTACGCTGGTGAAAGAGACTTTTGCCAGTGAAACCTAGCCCAGCGCGGCCTCGAGCTTGCGGGAGAGCTCGTCCGTGTCGAAATAGTTCTCCACCACGATCACGTCGGCGTTGGTCGGCCCGATCGCGTCGACGAACTCCGGCGAGGTGAGGATGACCTGGGCATCCGACGCCACGGAGGCCAGCGACGCGAGGTCCGCAGCGGTCACCTCGGCCTCAAGGCCCAGCCGCAGCAGCACCCGCTCCGCGTTCACTTTGAGGATGCCGGACGTGCCGATTCCCGCCCCGCAGATCGCCACGATCTTCACGACTCGCCCCTCATGATCTCGAGCACCCGGTCGACGGTCGTCGCCGCGCGCAATTCGTCGATCGCGCTCGTGTCGTTGAACACGTTGGCGAGGGATGCCACGGACTCGAGATGCCCGGCCGGCGACTCGATCGCCAGCCCGAGCACCACAGAGACCGGGTCGTTGTGCGGATGCCCGAACGCCACCGGCTCCGCGAGCGTCACCACCGCGATCCCATCGGCCAGCACCTCGGGGCCGGGCCGCGCGTGCGCCAGGGCGAGCCCGGGCGCGATCACCACGTAGGGCCCGTGCTCCTCGATCATGCGGATCATCTCGCCCGCGTAGCCCGGCTTCGCCGCGCCGCCGCGCACGAGCGCGGCGCCGACCTCGCGCACGGCCTCGCGCCAGTCGGCGGCGTGCGCGCCGATCGTGACGGCGTCGCGCGAGAGCGGGGGGACGGGCATCCTCAGGCCTTGTCGAAGCCGTCGATGATGAGGTCGACGAGCTCCTCGCGGTCTTCGATGGACTGGAAGCTGGCCGCGGCCGCGTTGAGCTGGAACGCCGCGATGTCGTCGATCCCGTAGTCGAAGGCCTCGGCGAGCAGCGCGAGCTCGCGGCTCAGCGAGGTGTTGCTCATCAGCCGGTTGTCGGTGTTGACGGTGACGCGGAAGCCGAGCTGGTACAGCAGGTCGAACGGGTGGTCGATCAGCTCGTCGCCCCACTGCGCGATGGCGCCGGTCTGTAGGTTGGAGGAGGGGCTCAGCTCGAGCGCGATCTCCTGGTCCTTCACCCACTGCGAGAGGCGGCCGAGCTCCACGAAGGTGCTCTCCGCGTCCTCGCGGTCAACCACGATGTCCTCGGCGATGCGCACGCCGTGCCCGAGGCGCAGCGCGCGCCCGTCGAACAGGGCGCCGCGGATGCTGTCGAGCCCGTCGGCCTCGCCGGCGTGCACCGTGCGCGGCATGAAGTGCCTGGCGAGGTAGTCGAACGCGGGCAGCTGCAGGCTCGGCGGGAAGCCGGCCTCGGGGCCGGCGATGTCGAACCCGGCGACGCCGTTGTTGCGGTGACGAACGGCGAGCTCGGCGATCTCCAGTCCGTCGCCGAGGTGGCGCATCGCACTCACCAGCTGGCCGACGCGGATGCGGTGGCCCTCGTGCCGCGCGTCGTCGATGCCGGTCTCGATGCCCTCCTGAACCGCCTCGACCACCTCGTCGAGCGTGAGTCCCTGCGTGAGGTGCTGCTCGGGCGCCCAGCGGATCTCGCCGTAGATCACGCCGTCCTTGGCCAGGTCCTGCACGAACTCCCGGGCGACGCGGGCCAGGCCGTCGTGGGTCTGCATCACCGCGATCGTCACGTCGAAGGTCTTCAGGTAGTCGACGAGCGAGCCGGAATCCGCGCTCTGCGAGAACCAGGCGCCCAGCGCCGCCGCGCCCTCCGCGGGGAGGTCGAGGCCGATCTCGTCGGCCAGCTCGACGATGGTCTGCGGCCGGAGCCCGCCATCCAGGTGGTCGTGGAGCGAGACCTTGGGCAGGGTGCTGATGTTCGCTCCCCCGCCGGGCAGGAGGTAGTCCTGGGGAACAGTGTTCATGGTGCAAATCTATCGCTCGCGGGCTCGGCTAACCTGACTGAATGACCCGAAGGATCATCCTCGACTGCGACCCCGGCCACGACGACGCGATCGCGCTGATCCTCGCCCACGGCAATCCCGAGATCGAGCTCGTCGCCGTGACGACGGTGCACGGCAACCAGTCGATCGAGAAGGTCACGCGCAACGCCCTCGCCGTCGCGCGCATCGCCGGGATCACGGGCGTGCCGTTCGCCGCGGGCGCGCACCGGCCGCTCGTGCGGGTGGCCGAGTACGCGGGATCCATCCACGGCGAGAGCGGGCTCGACGGGCCCGTGCTGCCCGATCCGCTGATCGAGCCCGACTCACGCCACGCGGTCGACCTGATCATCGACACGATCATGGATGCCCCGCCGAAGACCATCACGCTGGTGCCGACCGGCGCGCTCACCAACATCGCCCTCGCCGTGCGCAAGGAGCCGCGGATCGCGGAGCGCGTCGCCGAGGTCGTGCTCATGGGCGGCGGCTACCACGGCGGCAACTGGAGCGCGGCGGCCGAGTTCAACATCGTGATCGACCCCGAGGCCGCGCACATCGTGTTCAACGAGAAGTGGAAGCTCACGATGGTGGGCCTCGACCTCACGCACCAGGCGCTCGCGACGCCCGAAGTCGTCGCGGCGATCGCGGCCGTGGGCACGGGTCCGGCGCGCTTCGTCGTGGAGCTGCTCGAGTTCTTCGGAACCACCTACCTGGAGTCGCAGGGCTTCGAGCATCCGCCGGTGCACGACCCGTGTGCGGTCGCGCTGGTGATCGACCCGACGGTGATGGAGGTCGTCAGGGTGCCGCTCGACATCGAGCTGACCGGCGCGCTCACGCTCGGCATGACGGTGGCCGACTTCCGCTCCCCCGCGCCCGAGGACTGCACCACCCACGCGGCGACCCACCTCGACCGCGAGAAGTTCTGGGCCCTGATCGTGGATGCGCTGCGCAACATCGGCGACCCCGAGTAACCCGCCGCCCGCACCCTCGAAGGGCAGACTTCCACCCTTCCCGTCCCATTTATGGGGCCGATGTCAGCCCTTCGCCGGGTCTCTCCTCTCCTCCATAGGGCGGTGAGGCGAACGTTCTGGTGTGGACGACCGACCGATGCCAGGAAACGCGGGCACTATCGTCGGATGCCGAAGCTGGTCCCCATCCCCACTCCAATGCTGGGTGTCCCCTTTCGAGTCCGCGACGGTCTCGACAACGGACTCGGAACGTCACGGATGAGGAGTCCTGATCTTGCGCGCCCCCTCTGGGGAGTCCGCACATCGGATAACGGGCCGCTGTCGCTACCCGGCCTGTGTCGTGCGTACCTCGCCCGGGCCCACGAGTCGGCATTCTTCTCGCACGCGACGGCAGCGCGCCTCTGGGGAATTCGCCTGCCCTCGGGAGCCAGGGAGCAGCCCGGATTGGACGTCGCCGTGCCGTTCCCGAAACGGGCGCCCGCCGCCGACCGGATTCGCGCGCACAAGCTGACTCTCAAGCCGGGTGACGTCGTGCAGCTGGACGGTCTGCCTGTCACTTCCCCGCAACGAACCATCCTCGACCTCGCTCGGATGCTCCGTCCCGAAGACCTGCTTGCCGCCATCGACAGCGCCCTGTGGCACCAGCGCCCACTCGTCGACCGGGATGGGCTCCTGCTTCGACTCGAGGGCTTTTCGGGGAGGGGAGCGAAGGCACTTGCCGCTGTGCTGCCCGAGATGACCGATCGCTCAGATTCGTCACCCGAGTCGGTGATGCGTTGGCGCATCATCCGGTTCGGCCTCCCGCATCCCGAGATCAATGTCCCGGTGATCGAGCATGGCGTCTTCCTGGCCCAGCCCGACCTGACCTACCGGCGCTTTCGCATGGCGTTCGACTACGAGGGCGATCACCACAGGACCGACCCAGTGCAGTGGCAGAAGGACCTGGCGAGGGTCCCTCGCCTCCAGGATGCCGGTTGGCATCACACCCGGATTTCGGCGCAGGACCTGCGCGACTCGCGCGAGTTCCTCGCCCGCCTGTCGCGTCAGCTTCGGGCGCGCGGCTGGTCACCCAGCAACTGAGGGGCAGACGTTCCTACGCGAGGGGCAGACTTCGGTCGTTTAGAGTGCCTGGCAAGGTCCGAAGGTTGCCCTTCGCGGAAGGGTCAGGAGCCGATGCGGTCGGCGATGAGCGGGCCGCCGTCGAGGATCGGGTCGCCCGGGTCGCCGATGCGGTACGCGCCATCCAGCGCCTCGAGGGCCCGCGCGAAGCGTTCGGGCTCGTCGGCGCTGAGGGTGAAGAGCGGCTGGCCCTCGGTCACGGTGTCACCGGGCTTCGCGTGCAGGTCGACGCCGGCGGCATGCTGCACCGGGTCCTGCGCCCTCGCCCGGCCGGCGCCGAGGCGCCAGGCCGCGATGCCGAACGGCAGCGCCTGCTGCTCCACGAGCACGCCCGAGCGCGGCGCGGTGACCACGTGCGTCTCCTTCGCCACCGGGAGGGCACCGTCGGGGTCGCCGCCCTGGGCCGAGATCATGCGGCGCCAGGTGTCCATCGCGCGGCCGTCGTCGAGGGCGGCCTCCACGTCGGCATCGGGCTGTCCCGCGTGCCGCAGCATCTCGCGGGCGAGCGCCACGGTGAGTGCGCGGACATCCGAGGGCCCACCGCCGGCGAGCACCTCCACCGACTCACGCACCTCGTTGGCGTTGCCGATCGCGAGGCCCAGCGGCACGTTCATGTTGGTGAGGAGGGCGGATGTCGCCACGCCCGCATCCTCGCCGAGCGCCACCATCGTGCGCGCGAGCTCCCTCGACTGCTCGATGTCCTTGAGGAACGCGCCCGACCCGAACTTCACGTCGAGCACCAGGGCGGCGGTGCCCTCGGCGATCTTCTTGCTCATGATCGACGACGCGATCAGCGGGATCGCCTCGACCGTGCCGGTGATGTCGCGCAGCGCGTACAGCTTGCCGTCGGCGGGAGCGAGGCCGGAGCCGGCCGCGCAGATCACGGCGCCCACGTCATCCAGGATCTCGCGCATGCGGGCCGGAGTGACGGATGCCCGCCACCCGGGGATGCTCTCGAGCTTGTCGAGCGTGCCGCCGGTGTGCCCGAGCCCGCGGCCGGAGAGCTGCGGCACGGCCACCCCGAACGACGCGACGAGCGGCGCGAGCGGCAGCGTGATCTTGTCGCCGACGCCTCCGGTGGAGTGCTTGTCTGTGGTGCGCTTGGTGAGCCCGGAGAAGTCCATCGTCTCGCCGGACGCGATCATGGCGAGGGTGAGGTCGCGGATCTCGCGGCGCTCCATGCCGTTGAGCAGGATCGCCATCGCCATCGCCGACATCTGTGCGTCGGCGACGTAGCCGCGCGTGTACGCGTCGACCAGCCAGTCGATCTGTGCAGTGGAGAGAGCGCCCTTGTCTCGCTTCGTGCGGATCAGATCGACGGCGTCGAACGCTTCGACAGTCACTCGGTCGCTTCCTTGTACGCGACCAGCGTGCGCGGCCCGAACGCGTCCGGCAGCACCTGGTCGATCGTGCGGATGCCGGAGACCGTCTCGAGCAGCATGCCCGGCGCGGAGTGTTCGTACAGCAGCTGCCGGCAGCGGCCGCACGGCATCAGCGCGCCGCCCTGGCCGTCGACGCAGGTGAAGGCCACGAGCTTGCCGCCGCCGGTCGCGTGCAGGGTCGAGACGAGCCCGCACTCGGCGCAGAGCCCGACGCCGTACGACGCGTTCTCGACGTTGCAGCCGGAGATCACGCGGCCGTCGTCCACCAGCGCGGCGACCCCCACCGGGAAGTTCGAGTACGGCGCGTACGCGTGCGTCATGGCCTCGAGGGCCACGGCGCGCAGGGCGTCCCAGTCGATGTCGGTGCGATCCGTCTCGGCACGCACGACGTCATCCAACTCGCTCATGACTTTATGTATGGCCTTCCGGATGCCGCGGGCCCTCGGGAGTGCCCCACCAACCCCGCGACCGCGAGGATGGTCACCACGTACGGCAGCATCAGCATGAACTCGCTCGGCACCGGGGTGCCGACGGCGCTCAGCGTGGACTGCAGGCTGCTGGTGAACCCGAACAGCAGGGCCGCGAGCGTGGCCAGGATCGGGTTCCAGCGACCGAAGATCACCGCCGCGAGGGCGATGTACCCGGCGCCGGCCGTCACCTCACGGGTGAACAGCGGGGATGCCGCGAGGCTGTAGTAGGCGCCGCCCGCCCCGGCGATCGCGCCGGCGAGCAGCACGTTCCAGAAGCGCGTGCGATTCACGTTGATGCCGACCGTGTCCGCGGCGGTGGGGTGCTCGCCGACCGCGCGCACCCGAAGGCCCCAGCGCGTCTTGAAGAGGCCGAACCAGACCAGGAACACCGCCACGTACATGATGTAGACGATGATCGTCTGCCGGAACAGCGCGGGCCCGATCACGGGAATCTCGCTGAGGATCGGTATCGGCAGGAACGGGAAGTGCGGGGGCGCGTTGAGCGTCGGGGCGTTGGATGCCAGCACCTGCGAGTACAGGAAGTCGGTGAGCCCGATCACCAGCACGTTGAGCACGACGCCCACGATGACCTGGTCCACCAGGTAGGTGATCGCGAACACCGCGAGGAGGGCGGAGACGAGCACGCCGCCGATCATCGCGGCGATGAATCCCGCGATCGCCGAGTGCGTGATCGTGGCCACCACGGCGGAGACGAACGCGCCGGCCAGCAGCTGGCCCTCGATCGCCACGTTGACCACCCCGACGCGCTCCGAGATCACGCCGCCCAGCGCGCCGAAGATCAGCGGCACGCTGATGCCGATCGCGCTCAGCAGCAGGCCCGGCACGGGGAGCAGCTGGCCGGCGGCCGACCAGATCAGGAACTCGAAGAGGAAGAACAGCGCGAAGACGGCGATGAGCCACAGCGGCACCTTACGCGCGCGGTACGTCATCCAGGCCGCGAGGAGGGTGATGATCGCGAGCACGACCACGACGACCACGCCCGCACCGCGCGCCGACACGAGGATGATCGGGATCTGGATGACGTCCGCCGAGGTCGACAGCTTCAGGTGCGTGAGTCCCGGCCGCCCGAAGACGACGAACAGGATGATGGCGACGACGGTGAACCCGGCCAGGATGCCGGGGGTCTTCCACGACCGCACGACCGCCTTCTGCAGGTGGATGGGCGTCTCATCGATGCCCGGGGTGGCGACTGCTGCACTCACTTGGTCACGACCTTCTGGGCTGCGGTGACGGGTGTTCGGGGTTTCGGCGCGGTGCCGGGCTTGGGCAGGTGGAAGATCGTGCGCACCAGCGGCGGCGCCGCGATGAAGAGCACGATCACCGACTGCACGACGAGCACGATGTCGACGGGCACGTTCTGCGCGGCCTGCATGGTGTATCCGCCGGCCTGGAACGCGCCGAACAGCAGGCCGGCCCCGAAGACGCCCCACGGTCGTGACCGGCCGAGCAGGGCGACGGTGATCGCGCTGAACCCGATCCCCGAGTCGATGCCGGAGCTGAAGCCCGTGGTGATGACGCTCTGCACCTGGTTCGCGCCGGCGAGGCCGACCAGGGCACCGGAGATGAGCATGCCGTAGACGTACATGCGGTTCACGTTGATTCCTGCGGTGCGCGCGGCGCGCGGGTTCTCGCCGATGGCGCGGAACTGGAAGCCGAGGCTCGAACGGTTGAGCAGCCACCACACGAACACGGTGGCCCCGATCACGAGCACGAATCCGAACGTGAGGGAGAATCCGGGCCCGAAGATGCTCGGCCAGATCGCTCCCGGGTTCATCGGCGCCGACTTCGGGTTGGACGATCCGGGCGCCTGCAGCACGGGCACCGTGAGCAGGTAGCTCACCAGGTAGAGGGCCACGAAGTTGAGCATGATCGTGACGATCACCTCGTGCGCGCCGGTCTGCGCCTTGAGCAGCCCGACGATGCCCGCCCAGATCGCGCCGCCGAACAGGCCCGCCGCGAGCGCCAGGATGGCGAGCAGCGGGAACGGCAGGTCGACCGTGAAGCCCACCCAGCCCGCGCACGCGGCGGCGGCGAGGATCTGCCCCTGGCCGCCGATGTTGAAGAGGCCGATGCGGAACGACAGCGCGATGCCGAGGCCGGCCGCGATGAGCGAGGTCGAGTCGGCGAGCGTGTCGGTGAGCGGGTGGATGCCGTCGACGAAGTTCGCGGCCCCGAAGTTGTAGATCGAGCCCTGGAACAGCGCCGCATACGCGCCGGAGACCGAACTCCAGATGGCGGAGAAGGTGTCGGCGGGGCGCCCGAAGAAGTAGGCGGATGCCGCCTGCACCCCCGGGTCGGTCGCGGCGATGAGGATCGCGCCGACGACGAGCGCGATGAGCACGGCCAGCACCGAGATGACTGCGCTGCCGCCGAGCACGTCCCTGAAGTACTGCTGGAATCTCGAGGGCTCTTCGTTGCGCGCCTCGGGGGGAAGGAACTCGTTCTCTTTCGTGACGGTCACGCTGCCGCGCCCTTCTGGTTGGCGATGGCCTCGGGGGTGTCCCCGGCCATCATGAGGCCGAGGATGTCGCGATCCGTGTCCGCCGGCACGATGCCGACGATCTGGCCGCGGTACATCACGGCGATCCTGTCCGCGAGCGCGACGACCTCGTCGAGCTCGGTGGAGACCACGATGACGGGCACGCCGGCATCCCTGGTCTCGACGATCCTGGTGTGCACGAACTCGATCGATCCGACGTCCAGGCCACGGGTGGGCTGGGCGGCGACGAACAGCCGCAGCGTGCGGCTGAGCTCACGTGCGAGCACGACCTTCTGCTGGTTGCCGCCGGAGAGCCGGCCCACGTGGGTGCCGATGCCCTGGGCCCGGATGTCGAACTCCGTGATCTTCTGCGTCGCGAAGTCCGCGAGGTACTTCAGCCTCAGGTTGCCGCCCTTGACGAAGGGCTCGCCGTCGGCGCGGTCGAGCATGAGGTTCTCGGCGATGGTGAACTCGGCGACGAGCCCGTCCTCCTGCCGGTCCTCGGGCACGAAGCCGACGCCGGCGTTGAGCACGCCGCGCACCGAGCGGTCGCGCAGCGAGACGCCGTCGAGCCGGATGTCGCCGGTCACCTTGGGCTGAAGGCCCAGGATCGCCTCGGCGAGCTCGGTCTGCCCGTTGCCCTGCACGCCGGCGATGGCGAGGATCTCGCCCGCCTTCACGTCGAAGCTGACGTCGTTGACGACGAGCTGGCCCTCCGGGTCGATCACCGAGAGGTTCTCGACCACGAGCGCCGCCTCGCCGGGCTTGGCCGGATCCTTGTGCACGGTCAGCTCGACCGCGCGGCCGACCATGAGCGAGGCGAGTTCGGTGTTGGTGGCGGTGGGCGATGCCTCACCCACCACCTTGCCCAGCCGCACGACGGTGATGCGGTCCGCCACCTCGCGCACCTCGCGCAGCTTGTGGGTGATGAAGACGATGGACGTGCCCGCGTCCCGGAGCTGGCGCATGATCACCATGAGCTCGTCGGTCTCCTGCGGGGTGAGCACGGCGGTGGGCTCGTCGAACACCAGCACCCGCGCGTCGCGGGAGAGGGCCTTGATGATCTCGACCCGCTGCTGCACGCCGACGGGCAGGTCACCCACGAGCGCGTCGGGGTCGACGTGGAACCCGAAGCGGGCGGAGATGTCCTGCACCTGCTTGCGGGCGGCGGCGAGGTCGAGGGTGCCGGCGAAGCGCGTCTGCTCGTGGCCGAGCATGACGTTCTCGGCGACCGTGAATACCGGAATGAGCATGAAGTGCTGATGGACCATGCCGATGCCGGCGCGCATGGCGTCGCCCGGCCCCGCGAAGCGCTGCTCCTCGCCGTCGAGGAGGATGGAGCCCTCGTCGGCCTGGTA
>JAODAU010000081.1 GCA_025463615.1 Microbacteriaceae bacterium
AGGAAGAGCTCGTCCTGGCTCGCGATGTCGGCGGGGGCGGGCGGGGCCGTGGCCGGCTCGGGCTCGGGGCCCGCGGCATCCGCCCGCGGGGTCCAGCGCAGCAGCTCCTCCTCACCGTCGCGCACCACGAGCGCGAGCGCGCCGGCCGGCACCTCCACCGTCGCGAGGTGCGGCTCGCCCGGCTCGAGTGCGCGCGCCCAGCGGTAGACCTCGACACCGTCGCGCTCCAGCGTCACGGATGCCGCGCCCCGCCGCCCCGTGACGCACACCCCCAGCTCGGCCCGCCCGTCCGCCACCTCCAGATGGACCGCGGCCTCCGTGTTCGCCTGCTGCACCACGCCGATCCGCTGGATCGGGTACCAGCTCTGGCTGAAGGTCTTCGTCTCCCCCGGCTGCAGCCACGAGAAGTCGGGCTGGTTGTCGGTGTAGACGCCGGCCATCAGCTCGACGTAGGGCGCGCCGTCGTCCGAGAGCAGGCGGTCCCAGGCGCGGCCGAACGCGGAGTTGCCCCAGGTCCACTGCTTCTTGCCCGGCGCGATGCGACGGTCGGCCACGTGAACGAAGCCGGCGCCCGCCGCGTGGTCGTAGCCGCCGAAGAAGTCGTCGCGCGAGCCCAGCACCATGTAGGAGGTCGGCACCGGGATGTTGCGGTAGAAGTCCAGCCGGTCGGCACCCTCATCCGCCCGGCCCGCCGCCGGATAGTCCACGCCGTAGTACGGCCGGTCGGCGCGCGGGAACGCGGTGATCGCGCGGCGCGCGTGGTCGGCCACCCAGTGCACGTCGGTCGGGAAGAACGACTGGTAGTCGTCGTGCACCTTCGCGGCCACGTTCGCCCACCAGAGGAACGTCTGCACCTCGCTCGTGCGGTTGTGCAGCCGGACCACGAGCTCGACGGCGGCCCGGTCGGGGTGCAGGCGCACGCCGTGCATGCCCTTCATGCGCGTGAACGGGTCGTGGTCGGAGCACCACACGGTCACCGCCCCGTCGTCGTGCTGCTCGAGGTGCACCTGCACGGGATCGAAGGTCGCGGGCCTGTGGTGCTGCGGCCAGTTGAGCTCGACGCCGCCCGCGATCCACGGGCCGGCGAGGCCCACGAGCGCCGGCTTGATCACGGGGTTGCGGTAGAAGAAGTCGTAGCCCGCCTTCTTGTCGAACCCGACGTGGATGCGGCCGCCGAGCTCGGGCATCACCATCACCCGGATCCACTCGTTCTCGAGGTGAACCGCGTCCCACTCGCGAGGGATGCCGGTCGGGCTGATGCGGTCGACGAACGGGATCGGGTAGACGCGCCCGCTCGAGCCCTGGTAGACCCGGCGATCGAGGAACATCGGGTAGCGCTCGGGCGCCGCCGGCTCGTAGGTGAGCATCGTGACCGGCTCGCGCCAGGCGATGGCGCCGCCGCGGGCGAGGCGTTCCGCGAGGTCGGTCGGGGCATCGGGCAGGCGAAGAGCTTCGTCGGTCATGCGTCAATCCAAATCGTCGGGCTCACCGCGCGGAATGGCTCGAACGCTCCCAAATCTGGACGATTCGCTGACAGACCACGGCGAAAGGGACCACTCACGGCCGATAGAATCGGGGCATGCCGCGACCCGACTACGCGCTCGTCGCCAACGTCTCGCTGCTGTTCGCCGAGCTGCCGCTGCTCGACCGTTTCGCAGTCGCCGCCGACGCCGGCTTCGCGGCGGTGGAGCTCTGGTGGCCGTTCGCTGATGCCGTGCCGACCCGGGACGAACGGGACTCCCTTCTGGGGGCGATCGCGGCATCCGGCCTGCCGCTCGCCGGCCTCAACCTCTTCGGCGGCGACATGCCGGCGGGCGAGCGCGGAGTGCTCTCCGATCCCGACAGGGGCGATGAGTTCGCCGCGAACCTGGCCGCCGTGATCGACATCGCCGAGCGCACCGGGTGCCGCGTCTTCAACGCCCTCTACGGCCAGCGCCGCGCGGGCGTCACCCCGACCGAGCAGGACGATACTGCCCTGGTTAACCTCGCGGCAGCGACCGAGGCGCTGGGGGCACTCGGCGGCACGGTGCTTGTCGAGCCACTGAGCCGCGGGCTCAACGGCGCGTACCCGATCCAGTCGCTGGCCGACGCGATCCGCGTCGTCGAACGCGTGCGCGACCGCACCGGGAGCGATCGAATCGCCGTGCTGTTCGACACGTTCCACCTGGCGAACAACGGCGAGGACCTCGTCGCCGCGGTGCGCGCCGCCGGCCCGCTCATCGGTCACGTGCAGCTCGCCGACACTCCGGGCCGCGGCGAGCCGGGTTCCGGCACGATCGACTTCGCGGCGGTGCTCGACGCGCTCTCCGACGGGGGCTACGACGGGGCGATCGCGGCCGAGTACGTGCCGACGACCCGCACGGTCGACACCCTCGCCTGGGTCGCGACGACCCCCCACGTGCGCCTGAAATCCGGTCGCTGAGCCGTCCCGGTCGCTGAGGCTCTCGAAGCGCACCCCGATGCGGCCCCTTCGAGAGCCTCAGGGACCGGGGCTAGGCGAGGTAGGCGCGCACGATGTCGTCGAAGGACTCCTCGGCGGCGAGGCCGAGGCGCTCGGCCCGCGGCGTGAGGAACCGCGCCGGCCAGCTCGTCACGATGGCGGCGATGGCGGGGACATCCGTCCACTCGACGAGTTCGGCGACCTCCGGACCCGCGACCCGGGCGAGCGCCGCCACCATCTCCACGGGACTGGTGCTGAGCGCGGGCAGGTTCATGGCCGTGCGGCTGCCCCACGCGGCATCCGTCGCGGCCGCCGCCGCCACGAGGCCGTCGAGCGTGCGGCGCGGCGACGAGAGCGCGACCGGGGTGTTCGGGGGCACCGGGCACTCGGCGCGCAGGCCGGCGAGCGGCTCGCGGATGATGCCGCTCAGGAAGCTCGACGCCGCGGCGTTCGGCTTGCCCGGCCGCACCGACACGGTCATCAGCCGCACGCTGCGACCGCGCACGAACCCCTTGCGCGTGTAGTCGGCCACGAGCTGCTCGCCGATGAACTTCTGGATGCCGTAGCTCGACTGCGGGCGCGGAAGCGTGTCGTCGTCAACGGTGCCGATCGGCCCGATCGCGGGGTCGCTGCCGAACACGGCGAGCGAGCTGGAGAACACCAGCACGGGCGCGTCGTCGCGCGAGCGGCAGAGCTCGAGCAGGGCGCGCGTGGCGTCGACGTTGGTCGACATCCCGAGGTCGAAGTCGGCCTCGGCGGCCGAGCTGACGACGCCGGCGAGGTGGAACACCGCGTCGACGTCGGCGAGCGCGGGGAGGGTGTCGGCGAGCTCGCCGAGCGCGAGCCGCACGCGCGGGTCGTCGGCGACATCCGCTGGAGGGGCCACGAGGTCGGCGAGCACGAGCCCGTCGAGCGCGCCCTCCTCGCCGCCGACCGTCACGGATTCCGCGGCCAGCAGCCGCCGCGCGAGCGCCGTGCCGAGGAAGCCGGCGCCGCCCGTGATCCCGATCCTCATGACGCCAACCCCGCGAGCACGGCCGCGACGGTGACGCGCAGCGGTTCGAGGTGGGCGTCGAAGTCGGTGGCCTTCGCGGGGTCCTGCACCTTCACTCCGAGGAAGTCGAGGTCGGCGACGGAGGCGGCCGCGAGCGCGGCGTCGACCTCGGCGCGGGTGAGCAGCGACGACGGGTCGACCGTGTCGATCGGGTTGTGCGCGTCGGCCCAGGCCGCGCCGAGCGCGCCGCCGGTCGCCGAGGCGCCGGAAACGATGAGCGAGCGGAGGGTGCCCGCAAAGCGGAGCCGCGAGAGCTGGTCGACGGCGGTGGCGGTCGACCGCCCCTCGATCACCGAGCGGCCCCAGTTGACGGCCTGGCCGACGTCGAGGCCCTGCACCGCGGCGAGCTCGTCGTCGAGCTGCAGGAATCCCTTCTCCACCGGCCGGTCGTCGCGCCAGGCATCGCAGTGCTCGACCATGAGGGTCACACCGTTGGCGTCGGGCAGCAGCGCCTCGAGCGAGCGGGCCAGCCGTTCGGAGGTGCCGGTGCCCCGCGGGGCGGAGGTTAGGTAGATGCCGCGCACGGTCTGCGATCCGGTCGCGTCGCCCAGGCGCGCTGCCTCGGCGAGCGCCGCGCGCACGTCGGCGAGCGCGGCGGCCCGGCCCGCGTCATCCGTGGAGGAGAGACCGTAGGCGTCGTTCGCGCGGATGCCGGCCATGGTCGGCGGCAGCATCGTGATCACGACGTGCCAGCCGGCCGGGATGAGCGACGCGAGCCGCGCGGCACCGTCGCGGTGCAGCCCGCCGCGGTAGGGGATCTCGAGCCCGTGCGCGCCCTCGATGGCGGCGAGCGCGGCGTACCACTCCTCGT
>JAODAU010000089.1 GCA_025463615.1 Microbacteriaceae bacterium
TCGAATTCCGCGAGGAGCGCTAACTCATGGCAAAGAAGAGCAAGATCGCTGCCAACGAGCAGCGCAAGGTGATCGTCGCGCGTTACGCGACCAAGCGCCTCGAACTCAAGAAGGCTCTCGTGAGCCCCACCTCCACCGACGAGGAGCGCGAAGCCGCTCGTCTCGGCCTGCAGAAGCTTCCGCGCGACGCCTCTCCGGTGCGCGTGCGTGGCCGCGACGCGATCGATGGTCGCCCCCGCGGCTTCCTGAGCCAGTTCGGCGTATCGCGCGTTCGATTCCGCGATATGGCGCACCGGGGCGAATTGCCCGGAATTACCAAGTCAAGCTGGTAAATTACAGGCGGTTCGGGCCTTTACCCGAAACACGTTCGACAAAATCCGACAGGTCTGTTCTCGTGAGCAGGAATGTTAGTTCTGCAAAGCACAACGTCCGAGGAGGACTCCAATGGCTGACAAGTCACTAAACCGTACCGAGCTCGTCGCGGCAGTCGCCGCATCGTCTGGCCAGAGCCAGGCGGCTGTCAACGGCGTCCTCGACGCCCTGTTCTCCACCCTCGCGACTTCGGTCGGCGAAGGCACGAAGGTCACGATCCCGGGTTGGCTCGCAGTCGAGCGCACCCACCGCGCTGCGCGCGCGGGTCGTAACCCTTCGACGGGTGAGGCCATCGAGATCAAGGCCGGCTACGGCGTGAAGGTCAGCGCCGGCAGCAAGCTGAAGGCCGCCGCCAAGTAACGACAACGCTGAACCCGAAGGGGCGCGACCGTGATGGTCTGCGCCCCTTCGGTCGTTAACGGGCGGCGATTCGGCTCCCAGCGGGCTGACCTAGGCTGGATGCCGTGCCGAGGCTCGTGAAGATCGCCGGACCAGCCCTGCTGCTGGTCGTGGCTTTCGCGTCCCTGATCTGGGCGCTGCAGTTCGGCGGCGCTGCGCGTCCGCAGGCCGTCTTCGACCCGGGGCCCGTCGTGCGCTGGGCGCTGCCCATCGCCACGATGATCATGAACCTCGCGATCGCCGTCACGGTCGGCGCGCTCGCACTGGTGTGCTTCGCGCTCAGCGACGAGTTCCCCGAGTTCACTAGGGCGCTCGACCTGGCGGCGGGGGCGGCGGCCGTGTGGACGGTGTCGGCGGGCGCCACCGCGTTCTTCCAGTTCCTCACCACGTCGAACCAGCCGCTCAGCCTCGACGACAACTTCGGGTCGGCGCTCGGCAACTTCTTCACGACGTTCGAGATCGGACAGCAGTTGCTGGCCGTCATCCTCGTCGCGGCCGCCGTGACGGTGCTGTGCTTCGCCGTGCGCAACCGCACGCTGCTGCTGTTCGTGCTGGTGCTCGCGGTGGTCGGGCTCGTGCCGATCGCGCTGGGCGGGCACTCGGGCGACGCCGCCGGACACGACCAGGCCGTGTCATCCCTCGGCCTGCACATCGTCTTCGCGAGCGTCTGGCTGGGCGGGCTGCTCACGATCGTGTTCCTGCGCAAGACGCTGGTGGGCGGGCGGATCGGGCCGGTGCTCAGCCGCTATTCCACCTTCGCGATCATCTGCTTCGTGATCGTGGCCGTCTCCGGGTACGTGAATGCAGCTCTGCGGGTGGGCACGCTGAAGCAGCTGATGTCGAGCTACGGCATCCTCGTGCTGGTCAAGGTGCTGGCGCTGTTGGCGCTCGGCCTGTTCGGGCTCGCGCAGCGCACCATGCTGATCCGCAAGATGCAGGTGGCGAAGAACGGCGGCTCGAAGTTCTTCTGGTGGATGGTGTCGGCGGAGCTGGCCTTCATGGGGCTCGCCTCGGGCGTCGCCGCGGCGCTCGCGAAGACCGCAACCCCCGTGCAGCAGACCGCGGGCGGCACGACCCCGTCGTGGCTGCTCACCAATGCGCCGCTGCCGCCGGAGCTCACCTTCGCGCGCTACTTCACCAGCTGGAACTTCGACGTGCTGTGGGAGGTGATCGTCGGCTTCCTGGCCTTCTTCTACCTCGCCGGCGTGGTGCGGCTGAAGCGCCGCGGCGACAGCTGGCCGTGGTATCGAACCGTGCTCTGGATGCTCGGCCTCGCCCTGCTCTTCTACGTGACCAACGGCGGCATCAACGCCTACGAGAAGTACCTGTTCAGCGTGCACATGCTCGGCCACATGCTGCTCGGCATGATGATCCCACTGCTGCTCGTGCCGGCGGCGCCGATCACGCTCGCGCTGCGCACCATCGAGAAGCGCACGGACGGCAGCCGGGGGCCGCGGGAGTGGATCATGCTGGCCACCCACTCGCGCGTGGCGGGCATCCTCACCAACCCGATCGTCGCCGCGGTGATCTTCGCCGGCTCGCTCTGGGTGTTCTACTTCTCGCCGCTGTTCGGCTGGGCCACCACCGACCACATCGGGCACTCGTGGATGATCGTGCACTTCCTCATCGCGGGCTACCTGTTCGTGCAGTCGCTGATCGGCGTCGACCCGGTGCTGCACCGGGCGCCGTACCCGCTGCGCCTGGTCGCCCTCTTCGCGACGATGGCGTTCCACGCCTTCTTCGGGCTGTCGCTGATCACCGGCACCGGCCTGCTGCTCAGCAACTGGTACGGCGCGATGGGCAGGACCTGGGGCGTCAGCGCGATCGCCGACCAGCAGACCGGTGGCGGTATCGCGTGGAGCGTGGGCGAGATCCCGACGGTGATCCTCGCGATCGTGGTCGCCATCATGTGGAGCAGGAGCGACGATCGCGAGGCGAAACGGCTCGACCGCAAGGCCGATCGCGACGGTGACGCGGAGCTCGAGGAGTACAACCGGATGCTCTCGGGGCGCAGCGGGCGCTGAACTACTGCCCCGCGATGAGCAGCGTGCCGTCGGGCTGGAACGTGACCACGTAGTCGACGGCGAATGGCACGTTCTTGCTGAAGGTGGAGATCGATCCGTCGAAGATCGACTTCACCGTCACGGTGAGGTGCGCGGTTCCGTTCGACCCGGAGGTCTGCCACTCGCCCGCCTTCGGCCCGGGCACGATCGAGATGCGCGGGTTCTTCACCATGGACCAGGTGGGGGCATCCTGGATGCGGTCGTCGATCTGCTGGCCCATCGGGCATCCGGTGGGCTGGAGCACCTTCTGCTTCGCGCAGTCGGCGAGGTAGGCGTTGAGCTCCTTCTGCACCTCGCGCACGAAGGCCGCGTTCGCGCGCACCTGCACGTCGGCGGATTCCGTGCCGCCCGGCCGGTCGACCAGCGTCGTGAGCGGTGATGCCTCCAACCACGTGGAGCGGTGGCTGAGCACGAAGCCGCCGGGGGCGAGCACGGTGTACTTCGTGGCGACATCCGCCCCGGCCTTCGGGCTCACCGGCAGCCCGTTCGCGGTGAACGTCGCGGCGTGCTGCGGCGTGACGGCGAGGGTCGCGGCGGGGCTCGTGGCGAACCGCCAGCCGGCGAACAGGCCGAGCTCGGTGCCGTCGCGCTCGACGGTGAACGTGGTGCGGCCCTCCTTCGCGCCCGAGGAGAACGCGTACGTGAGCGTGTGGCGGTCGCCGGCGGCGCGGTCCGACACGAGGTGGATGTCGGTGAGCGGGCCCATGGCGTCCGGGCGGAGGAGCGCGCGGGAGCCGGCATCCGGCAGCTCGACGCCGGGCGTCGCGAGGGCATCGCGCAGGTCGTGGCGGGCGAGGGCGTCGAGGTAGGAGCGCGCGAAGCCGTTCGCGCTGTAGACGGTGAGGTTGAGGGTGACCACGGTGCCGACGAACGCGACGAGCACCAGGGCCCCGAGCACGATCCACGTGCGCGGGCGGAAGGTCATCCACACATCCTAGGTTCCGCGGGTTTATGAACAGGATGCCGTGCCGCCCGTCGCGCCGCCTGCCCGCGGGTAAATTGGGTGGGTGGCAAAATTCACGCTCTCCCCGGAGCAGGCGGCCGTCTTCGACGCGATCGAGAACTCGCGCGAGAACATGTTCATCACCGGCCGGGCGGGAACCGGCAAGTCCACGCTGCTCAATCACCTCGCCGAGAACACCGAGAAGCAGATCGTGATCTGCGCGCCGACCGGCGTGGCCGCGCTGAACGTGGGCGGGCAGACGATCCACTCGCTGTTCCGGCTGCCGATCGGCGTGATCGCCGACCACACCATCGACCAGATGCCGCAGCTGCGCAAGCTGCTGAACACCATCGACACACTCGTGATCGACGAGGTCTCGATGGTGAACGCCGACCTCGTCGATGCCATCGACCGCAGCCTGCGCCAGGCGCGGCAGAAGCCGTTCGACGCGTTCGGCGGCGTGCAGGTGGTGCTCTTCGGCGACCCGTACCAGCTCGCGCCAGTGCCGGGGGACGCCGACGAGCGCGCCTACTTCGAGGACCAGTACCGCTCGATGTGGTTCTTCGACGCGAAGGTGTGGAACGAGACCGACCTGCGCATCTACGAGCTCACGCTCATCCACCGGCAGCACGAGGGCGAGTTCAAGTACCTGCTCAACGGCGTGCGGCACGGCCTGGTCACCGCCGAGATGGCGGGCCGGCTCAACGAGGTGGGCGCGCGACCGGCCCCGACCGATGGCGCGATCACCCTGGCCACGCGCAATGACACCGTCAATCGCATCAACGCGATGGAGCTCGCGCGCCTCCCTGGCCGGGTGCTCACCGCCAAGGCTGAGGTGACGGGCGACTTCGGCGGCCGCGCCTACCCCGCCGACGAGGCTCTCGAGCTGAAGGTCGGCGCGCGCGTGATGTTCCTGCGCAACGACGTCTCGCAGGGCGAGGGCCAGCGCTGGGTGAACGGCACAGTCGGCACGGTGATCAAGATCGCCGACACGGTGTGGGTGGACGTCGACGGCGACGTGCACGAGGTGCACCCGGCCATCTGGGAGAAGTTCAAGTACACCTACTCGGCCGCCACCAAGCAGCTGAAGAAGGATGTCGTGGCCGAGTTCACGCAGTTCCCCCTGCGGCTGGCGTGGGCGGTCACCATCCACAAGTCGCAGGGCAAGACCTACGACCGCGCCATCGTGGACCTCGGATCGGGCACCTTCAGTGCGGGCCAGACCTACGTGGCGCTGAGCCGGATCACCGCGCTGGAGGGGCTGTACCTCACGCGGCCGCTGCGGCCCAGCGACATCCGCGTGGACCAGGACGTGGAGCGGTTCATGTCGCTGGCGTCCGCGGTGCCGGGCATCGCGGCATCCTGAGCCCGCCCGTGTGGCCTTTTGTTGCCGATGTCGCGAATAGATCGCAACATCCTCAACAAAAAGCCACTTGGGTCAGGCGACGGCCTTCGCGTGGGCAAGGTCGACGAAGAGCTCGGTGTTGAAGCGGTAGGCCGTGAGCACCTCGTCGATCACGCGTTCGCGCTCCTCGTCGGACCAGTCGACCGAATCGAGCTCGTCGCGATAGGTCTCCTTGAAGGCCTTAGGGTTGGCGATCTGGTCGAACAGGTAGAAGCCCACGCCGTTGGTCTCGAAGCCGAACTGCCGCTGCATGAGCGTGCGGATCACCTGGCCGCCCGAGAGGTCCCCGAGGTAGCGCGTGTAGTGGTGCGCGATGAACCCGCCCGGCCAGTCGGAGACCTCGTGGATGCGGTCGACGTAGCGCCGCGTCGTCGGCAGCGGCTCGATCAGCTCGCGCCAGTCGTCGCCGAGCAGGAACGCGAGGTCGGACTCGATGGCGGGGAGCCGGGTGAGGCCGGGGGTGATGAAGCGGGCGGCGACCTCGTCCTGCGACATCCTCGCCGCGGCCTGCTCGAGGGCCTCGTAGATGAAGTAGTGCTGGGCGACCAGCGCGATGTAGTCGTCGCGGGTGCCCTTGCCCGACATGAGGTCCGACATGAAGTCGGCGCCCTCGCTCGAGGCGTGGCTCGTCCAGGTGCGCTCGCGGAGCGCCTGCGAGAACGGGATGACAGTCACACTGGGCTCCAGCCGCCGGGGTTAGGTGACCCTTAGTTTAGCGGCACGGCCGGGCGCTGCACACGGTCGGCTCCCAGCCCCGCGGCGAGCAGCACGACGGCGGTGGCGAAGTGCAGCGTCTGGTCGGGGGCATTGAGCGCGAAGACATTCGCGGGTCCGTCGACGAGGTAGAGCCCGACGATGCCGAGCACCAGGCACGCCGTTCCGACGACGGTGTTCACGGTCTTCGCCGCGCGCGCGTGCGAGATGCCAGCCATGAGCAGGGCGGCCCCGAACAGCACGTGCACGATGTTCTGGAACGCGTTCACCTCGAACACCCCGAGCAGCAGCCCGCCCTTCGTGCCGAAGAACGCGTGCCCGGCGGAGGCGACGAAACCGAAGCCGCCGAGCACGAGGTAGATCGCGCCGACCACGACAGCGAGCAGGCGGTTGGGGGATCGGGTCATCAGGGCGCCAGCTCACCCGGCTCGGCGAGGCTCGCGGTGTCGTACAGCTTGACGATCTCCGCGCGGATCTGCGGCCGCTCGATGATGGGCTGCGACCAGGCGATCGTCACGTCGACGGTCTCGCCGTCGGCGAGGAAGGTCCAGTGGCCGCCCTCGCCGTCGAGGCCGGTCATGGTGGCGGAGGTGGCGGCGGGGTCGACCAGTCCGCGGATGATCGTGAGGTTGTCGTCACGGTGGTCGCTGTTCATGTGGGCGAGCACGGCATCCACGACGTCGGGAGGGAAGGTTGGCACGAAATCTACGGTACGCGGTAATGCCGCTGATGCACGATGGGAGCATGCCGATCGTTCCCGACACCAAGAACTGGACCTGGGTGCTGCTCCAGCCGTGCCCCGAGTGCGGCTTCGACTCCACCGTCGTCGATGCGCGCGAGGTCTCCGGGCTGCTGCGCGAGGTCGCGGCGAAATGGCCGGACGTGCTGGCCCGCCCGGATGTCGCCCTCCGCCCGAACGACAGCACCTGGTCGCCGCTCGAATACGGCGCCCACGTGCGCGACGTCTTCCGCGTCTTCGGCGGCCGCCTCCAGCTGATGCTGGCCGAGGACGCCCCGGACTTCGCCGACTGGGACCAGGACAGGACGGCCGTGGAGGAGCGCTACTCGGAGCAGGACCCGGCCGTCGTCTCCGCGGAGCTGGTGGCCGCGGCATCCGCGTTCGCCGACGCGCTCGACGCGGTGCCGGATGACGCGTGGGACCGCACCGGCAACCGCAGCGACGGCTCGCAGTTCACCGTGGCGACGCTGGCGCGGTACATGGTGCACGATCCCATCCACCACTACTGGGACGTGACGAAGGCGCGCTAGTCCGCGAGCTGGCCCGGAGTTTGGCCCCACGGAAGCTCGCCGGAGGCATGGGCGCGGCGGACCGCATCCATGCGTGAGCTGGCGCCTCCGAGCTTCTGGAAGATATTGGAGAGGTGCCGCTTCACGGTGCCTTCCGTGATGTACAGGGCACGCGCGATCTGAGCGTTTGATTGTGCCGCGGCCACCTGCGCTAACACCTCCAGCTCACGGCGCGAGAGCACTGGCGCGCTCACGTTCGCCTCGTGGAGAAGTGCGAACGTCTCCTTGGGGATCGCGAGGACGACGCTCGACTCACGGGCACCGCATACCTCAAGGAGGATCGAGGCGAGCTGGCTGGGGCGGAAGTTGTTCGCCAGAATCGCGTCGGCGCCCGTGGCGATGATCCTCCGCACCACGCGCGGGTCATCCTGAGAGACGATCACGGCGACCCTCGTCTGCGGCGAACAGCGGCGAATCGCAGAGACCTGGGCTTCGGGGTCCGTCGGTTCGAGGCCGAGAACTACGACGTCCGGTCGATGCTTCTGCGCGAGCGGAATCGCGCCATGGGAATCTAGCGCCTCCGCAATCACGGCGAAACGAGAGTCCAGTGCGAGCAGCGCGGTAATCCCCTGCCTCAGGATGTGGCGGCGTTCGACGACGAGCACTGACAGGGGACTGGGGTCCATCGAACGCACTCCATACAGGTCCATGGCTTCGAATTCCGAGCCTTGCCATTCGTGAACGACGAGTCACCCTGATACTGAGAACGTGTCAATGAGTCTATCACGCGTCACTTATGTGTGAGCGGCGGGGGCGGCGGCTGCGCCGACCGCCCCCGCGTGATGCCTCAGAAGCCCACGTACGACGAGATGTGGTTGCAGGTCAGGTCGCTGGCCGACCAGAGGATGCTGTTCCTGGTCTGTGTGCCGTAGATCCCGTCCGCGCTCAGGCCCAGCGCAGCCTGGACCTGGCGCAGAGCCGTATTCGTTGCCGGCCCGAAGGCGCCGTCTGTCGCGAGCGTCTTGCCGTAGCAGGAGTTCATGGTCACCTGGAGCCGCCAGACGCCGTCGCTGCTGTCACCCTGCTGAAGGGTGCAGGCGTAGTTGCTCGTGTTGTAGGACGGGATCCCTGTGAACTCGTTGGCGTTCGACTTCTTGTTGTGAAGCGTCTGGCCGTTGCAGTGCACCTGCGCTGTCGCCGAGCCTAAGGGGGCCGCCAACGCCGGGCCCGCAAGAACTCCGGCCAGTAGCAGCCCCGCTCCCGCGCTCGACAGCGCGATCGCTATTTTCCGTCTGAGTGTCATGTACCGTCTCCTCGGTTCCGTGGACGCTCGCCACGGAGTGAGGCCACGCTATTTACGACGGAAACTCAGGGCATCGAACCAAAGTCACAGGCCGGCTGCGCCCATCGCTCGAAGGGTGCAGCTCAGACTGGTCAGAAGTGGTACGCACGGGTGCATGTCTGTTCTGCCGCGGTCTGGCCGGTGACAGTCGCCGGGAGTGGCACGGGAGCGTCGGCACTGTTCGAAGTATCGGGAGTCGCAGCCGTGGGTGACGACGTCGCCGCCGGCGCGTTGGGATCTACCTGGGTGGACTGCTGCTGGCCACTGACGGTGCCCGTAAGAAGCACGGGTCGGTCAGCCTGGAGCGCACCGTCCAGAACCTGCGCGGCATCTTCGGTCACGACGACCTGGCTCTTGCCGTCGGGCCCAGTCGCGTAGTGGTTCGGGTACTGAACGAAGACGATCTTGTCGAAGTCGATGTTCTTGAACGCGAGTGCAATGGCCACGAGGGTGTTCAGATTCTCGAGATTCGAGGTCAGGGTCATGCTCGACGCGGCTACCTTGGCGAGCTGGTAGAGCTGGGGGAGGTTGGAGAGCTGCGACCTGGTCTGGCGAACCATGGCAGAGAAGAAGAGCTGCTGGTTGCTGATCCGTCCCAGGTCGCTCCCGTCGCCGATGCCGTGTCGCGAGCGGAGGAACGCCACGGCCTGGGCTCCCGAGATCGTCTGCTCGCCGGCAGGCAGGTTCAGGCCCGAATAGCGATCGACGATCGGTTGCGCGACACACACCCGGACGCCGCCGATGATTCCCGCTATCTTTACCGCGCCGTCGAATCCGACGTTTGCCGCGTAGGAGATGGTGAGGCCGGTGAGGTCCTCGACCACCTTGGCGACACACGGTAGACCGCCATACGTGAACGCGTTGTTCATGGGGAGCACGCTGGTGCCCGACACCTTGCCCCCGGCCATCGGGCACTGGGAGATTCGCACGCGCATGTCGCGGGGAAAGGTGACGATCGTCGCGTTGGTGTGGTCACTCGAGAGGTGGATGAGCATGGTGACGTCATTCAGCTTCTCGCCCCGGTGACCGTCTTGCGGATCGCCGTCCCCGCTGTCGTCACCCGTGACCAGGAAGTTGACACCACCCTCGAGGGCACCGATCGTCGGAGGCGTTGCGCCCGCGGAGTGCACGAGCGTGACGCTCGGCTTGAAACTCCGTGCAACATCCCACGCGGCGATCGACGCGATAGACACAGCGCTCACCGCAGCTACGGCGATCGCTGCGAGCACGATCCGCAGAATTGCACGCGCGGGCCGCGAGCTGGGCACCTTGCCGTGGCGTACCGGGGCAGGCAGGGGCGTGGGAGCCGTGCGATCTCGGGGCGCGGTCGGCATGGGTGATCCTCCTTCCGGGCGAAGTCACCCACGCTATAAGCCCGGGACGTAAAAGCTGCTGTTCAGAACCTCATCGGACCGAAAGATGTGACGAAAGGCGTAGGCATCTCAGTCCGCGAGCTGGTCCTCGAGGAAGGACGCCGTGCGCGCGAACGCGAGCGCGGACTCGGCGGCGTCGAAGTACTCGGGCATCGAACCGTTCGCGAACGAGTGCTCGGTGCCGAGGTAGGTGTTGTCGTTGACCGGGGTGCCGTGGTCCTTGAGGCGACCGATGAACTCCTGCGGCAGTTCGCCCTCGCCCCACTCGTCGCGCTCGGCGAAGTGGAGCTGCACCGGGCAGGGGATGACGCCGTGCTGGCTGGGCGCGAGGGTCGCGTAGTAGGCGACCACGGCATCCGTCGCGCCGCCCTGGGCGTGCAGCAGGCCTAGCCAGCCGCCCATCGAGAAGCCGACCACGGCGAAGCGGTGCGAGCCGTCGGCGCGGGCGGTGAGGATCTCGTCGTCGACGAGGGCGAGGGTGGTCGCCACGTCGAGCTGGTTCATCAGCTCCTCGGCGCTGGCGGCATCCTGGGTCGCGACGCCGTCGTAGAGGTCGGGCACGACCACGCGGAAGCCGACCCGGGCGAGCGCGGAGGCGTACGTGTCGACGCCCGGCAGGCGGCCGTACCAGTCGTGCAGCACGACGACGAGCGGGTTGCCCGGCATGCCGTGGCGCAGCGATTCCCCCGGCGACGGGATGTCGATGAGCTCGGACATGGGGGCACTCTATATCGCGCCGCCCTCCGAGACGATCAGGCGGAGCGGGCGGAGAGCGTCGCGCGCAGCGGCCAGTCCTGGCCCTCGAGGATCACCTGGGCGGATGCCCCGGTCTTCGAGTTGACGATGATCGGCGCCATGAGGTTCATGCTCGTGCCGTTCTCGCCGGGGTTCGCCACGACGAGCACGATCGCGTCGCCCGCGTCGGTGACCCCGAGCGACGACACCTGCTCGTCGGAGAGCTCCGGCGCGTAGTCGGGCACGTAGACCGAGGCGTCGAGCACGAAGAGCCGGATGCCGTCGTTGCCGACAGCGCGCAGCGCGTAGAGCCCGCTCGCACCCTCGATGTCGTCGAGCACGAAGTCGGTGAGGGGATCGAACCCGGGCGGCGGGGCGATGAAGTCGAGTGCAACGCTCATTTGAGGAAGTCCATCAGGGTCGGTTGCAGCGTGCGCGAGGTGATCGCGAGCGCCGCCTGGTAGGTGGTCTCCTGCTGCTTCAGGGTGATCGCCATCTGGCTGAGGTCGACGTCTTCGACGGTCGAGCGCTGGGCCTCGAGGGTTCCTGTGGCACTCACGTTCGCATCCTTCGCTCGGGAGACCTGCAGTTCGCGCGCGCCGACCGAGCTCTGCTCGGTGCTGACGCGACCCATCGCGTCGTCGATGGCGGCGAGGTGGAAGCCGACGTTCGTGCCCGAGCGCAGGTCGCTGGCGATCGAGTCGACGAGGGCGAACACGGAGGCGGCGCCGGTGCCGAAGATGGCGGCGCCGTCCGAGTCGACCTTCGCCGTGGAGTTCGCGTCGAGCCGGCGCAGCACCGGGGTGCCGGTGCTGTTGGAGCTGTAGTCCGGGTTGACGGCGACGCCGGCATCCGAGTTGCCCGCGAAGATCGTGCGGCCCTGGTACTTGGTGTTCGCGCGGTTCATGAGGTCGGTCTTGAGGCCGTCGAGCTCGGTGGCGATGGCCTCCTTCGCGGCGGCGGAGAGCGAACCATCGCTCGCGCCCTGCACGGTGAGGTCGCGCACGCGGCGCAGGATGTCGGTGGTGCTGGAGAGCGTGGAATCCACCGTGTCCAGCCAGCCGGTCGCGTCGTCGATGTTGCGGCCGTACTGCGTGTTCGCGCTCTGCGCTGCGCGCACGCGCATCGAGTCTGCGGTTCCCGTGGGGTCGTCGGAGGGCACGCTGATCTTCTTCAGGCTGGAGGCCTGGTCCTGCACGCGCGCCAGAAGCATGGCGCTGTTCTGCAGGTTCTGTTGGGCACTGACCATCCTGGTCTGGGCGGTTACGCGAGTGAACATGGCTACCTTCCCACGATTCCGGTGTGGTTGATAAGGGTGTCGAGCATTTCGTCGATCGACGTCATCACGCGGGCGGCGCCCTGGTAGGAGGTCTGGAAGGTCATCATGTTGACGTTCTCCTCATCCATGTCGACCGAGGCACTGGAGAGCTGGGCCTGCGAGGCGGTCTTCGCCGCCGTGTCGGCGAGGGTCGCCTGGGCGGTGACGCTCTTGGTCACGGTGCCGATCTTGGTGACGAAGGATGTCCACACCGAGTCGGGCGAGTTGGCCGCCGACCCGAGGGCGGCGATCTTGTCGGCGTTCGAGCCGTCGAGCGGGCCCGCGCCGGGCGTGCCGGTGGCGATGCCGCTCGCGTCGGTCGGGATCACGCTGAGGCCGAGCGCGGCCGGCCCGGTGGCCGAGACGCCGAAGAAGTTGAGGCCGGTCGCACCGGTGGGCGTCGCGCCCCCCGCGTGCACCGTGTTGACGGCGTTCGCGAGATAGGTGGCGAAGTCGTTGTAGCCCTGGGCCGCCTCGGCGATCGCGCCGCCGGTGCCGGTGCCGTTCGCCGGCGCGAGGATCGACAGCTCCCCGGCGATCTCGCCCGACTCGACCGAGACGGGGAGGGTGGGCCGGTCGACCCACTGCAGGGCGAGGGGGTTGGTGGCCGCGCCGGCCATGTTCGTGCTGCCGGTGAGGGCGAGCGCGTGGAACTTGTCGCCGGAGACGAGCGCGTTACCGCCGACCAGCACCTCCTGGGTGCCGTCCGGCAGGTCGCGCACGGCGCCGCCGGTGAGGGCGGCGATGTTGGTGGTGAGCGCGTTGCGCTGGTCGATCAGCTCGTTGGCCGATCCGCCCGCCTGGAGCGTGGTGCGGATCTGCGCGTTGAGCGCCGCGACCTGCTGCCCGCTCGAGTTGAGCTCGTCGACCATGCCGCTGAGCTTCGAGCGGCTCGAGGACCACTCGGCGTCGACATCCTTGTAGCCGGCCGCGATCTGGTTGGTGATCTGCGTGGCCTTCTGGATGAGCACGCCGGCCGGTGCCGCGTCACCGGGGGCGTTCTGCACGTCCCCCCAGGCCGACCAGAACTGCTGCAGCTGCGCGGAGAGGCCGTTCGCGCCGGGCTCGTTGAGCGAGGCCTGCACGTTGGTGAGCGAGTTCGACTGCACCGCGAGGTTGCCGGCCGTAGCGGCGGTCGAACGCACGCGGGCGTCGAGGAAGGCGTCGCCGATGCGGTCGACACCGTTGATGAAGACGCCCTGGCCCACGGCGGGAGCCCCGCCGGCGAGCGGGCCGACCAGCGCGACAGCGCCGACCGCGGACGTGTTGATGCGCTGCCGGGTGTAGCCCGTGGTCGAGGCGTTCGTGATGTTCTGGCCCACGACATCCAGGCCGAGGCGTGCGGCGTTGAGGCCGGAGTATGCGGTGCTCAGACCGCCGAATGTGCTCACCATCGGGGGCTCACAGGGTCACGTCGAAGATGCGAGCGGGGCCACCGCCGGCGTCGGAGTCGCCGCGGGAGTCGTAGGTGCCGCGCTCGGTGCTGTCGACCTGCGACTCCTGCACGAAGCGGATGGCGCTGCGCAGGTAGTGCTCGTTGAGGTCGCGCAGCTCGCGGATCTGGTTGGTGAGCTCGGTCATGGCGGCGAGGTGCGCGGCCAGGATGTCGGACCAGGGGCCATCGGGCGCCATCGACACGAGCTCGCGCAGCGTGACCTCGCCATCCGCGCCCCACTCGGCGGCCACGACGGCGGCCTCGACGGTGCGGCT
>JAODAU010000095.1 GCA_025463615.1 Microbacteriaceae bacterium
TCGCTCAGCTCGCCGGTGACCAGCGGGAGCTTGCTCGAGCGCTTCATCACGCGGTCGATGTCGCGGTCGATGTAGCAGTTGAAAGCGCCGGCCGACCCGGCGCTCAGCGCGCCGCCCACCAGGGTGCCCAGGACCAGCCAGAGGTTGGGGATTCCGCCCGCGGCGAGGATCATGACCGGCGCCGTCGTCACGAGCAGGAGCTCGATCACCCGGGGCTTGGTGAGGGCGACGTAGGCCCGTGCCTTGCGCGCGAACCCGATGCGTTCCGTGCGGGCGGGAGCGCCAGTCGCTACGTCCATTGCTCCTCTAACGGCGGTGGGTGTGATCATCTCGATTGTACGGTGTACCGTCCTCCGCGGACGCCGTGAGGTGGCCGGGATCGGGAGCAGTGACGTTCAGGGTTCCCTATACTTGGATGTGCTTGCCAGCCGCGAGCCCACTGCCCTCCCTCCGAGACCACAGCCGTGAATTACGGATGTGTTCACGTGCCGGGCCGGTCGCGGTGGTGCCGAGGATGTCTGGCAGGCGTAATAACTACAGCGGCACGTACCTTCTGGTCATGCCGGGCAACAGAAGGGTCATCAAACTCGTGGCAGCTCTCCAGTGGGATCCCATCGACAGCAAGGCCGTTGACACGGCCCGGATCCTGGCGGCAGACGCCGTGGAGAAGGTGGGTAACGGCCACCCGGGAACGGCGATGAGCCTCGCCCCCGCCGCGTACCTGCTCTTCCAGAAGGTGATGCACCGCGACCCCAGCGACGCGACCTGGGTCGGGCGCGACCGCTTCATCCTCTCGGTGGGCCACTCCTCGCTCACGCAGTACGTGCAGTTCTACCTCGGCGGCTACGGCCTCGAGCTCGAGGACCTCGAGGCGCTGCGCACCTGGGGCTCCAAGACCCCCGGCCACCCGGAGTACGGCCACACCGACGGCATCGAGATCACCACCGGCCCCCTCGGCCAGGGCCTCGCCTCGGCGGTCGGATTCGCCTATGCCGCGCGCTACGAGCGCGGCCTGTTCGACCCGGACGCCGAGACCGGCGAGAGCGTATTCGACCACCACATCTACGTGATCGCGGGCGACGGCGACATGCAGGAGGGCGTGACCAGCGAGGCGTCATCCCTCGCCGGCCACCAGGAGCTCGGCAACCTGATCGCCATCTACGACAGCAACCAGATCTCGATCGAGGACGACACCAACATCGCCTTCACCGAGGACGTGAAGGCGCGCTACGAGGCCTACCACTGGCACGTGCAGGTCGTCGACTGGAAGAAGACGGGCGTGTACGTCGAAGACGTCGCCGCCCTCAACGACGCGCTCGAGGCGGCGAAGGCCGAGACCTCGAAGCCGTCGCTGATCATCCTCAAGACGATCATCGGCTGGCCCTCGCCGAAGAAGCAGAACACCGGCAAGATCCACGGATCGGCCCTCGGCACCGAGGAGCTCCGCGGCGTCAAGGAGGTGCTCGGCTTCGACCCCGACCAGAACTTCTTCGTGGACCCCGAGGTGCTCGCCCACACCCGCGAGGCCGTCGACCGCGGCAAGGCGCAGCACGCCGAGTGGCAGACCCGCTACGACGCCTGGGCCGCAGCCAACCCGGAGCGCAAGGCGCTGCACGACCGCATCCTCTCCGGTGCCCTGCCTGACGGCGTCGAGGAGGCGCTGCCGGTCTTCGAGCCCGGCAAGGATGTCTCCACCCGCGCCGCGAGCGGCAAGGTGCTCAGCGCGCTCGGCCCGGTCATCCCGGAGCTGTGGGGCGGCTCGGCCGACCTCGCGGAGTCGAACAACACCACGATCGAGGGCGTGCCCAGCTTCATCCCCACCGAGCGCTCGACGCACGAGTGGGCGGGAAACCCGTACGGCCGCACGCTGCACTTCGGCATCCGCGAGCACGCGATGGGCTCGATCCTCAACGGCATCGTGCTGCACGGCAACACGCGGCCCTACGGCGGCACCTTCCTCATCTTCAGCGACTACATGCGCCCCCCGGTGCGCCTGGCCGCGCTGATGAAGGTGCCCACGATCTACGTCTGGACCCACGACTCCGTGGCGCTCGGCGAGGACGGCCCCACCCACCAGCCGATCGAGCAGCTCAGCACCCTGCGCGCCGTGCCGCACCTCGACATCGTGCGCCCCGGCGACGCCAACGAGGTCTCCTGGGCGTGGAAGACGATCCTCGAGCGCCGCGAGGGGCCGGCCGGCATCGCACTGACCCGCCAGAACATCCCGGTGTTCGAGCGCGGCGACGGCGAGGCGTCCGGCGAGGTCTTCGCCTCGGCGAAGAACGTGGCCAAGGGCGCCTACGTGCTCGCGGAGGCGCCGAACGGCACCCCCGACGTGATCTTCATCGCGACCGGCTCCGAGGTGCAGATCGCGGTGGACGCGCGCGAGAAGCTCAAGGCCGACGGCATCAACGCCCGCGTCGTGTCCGCGCCGTGCCTCGAGTGGTTCGAGGAGCAGTCGGACGAGTACCGCGAGTCGGTGCTCCCGACCTCGGTGAAGGCGCGCGTCTCGATCGAGGCCGGCATCGACCTCACCTGGCGCAGGTACGTCGGCGACGCCGGCCGCAGCGTGTCGATCGAGCACTACGGTGCCTCGGCCGACTACAAGACCCTGTTCGAGAAGTTCGGGATGACGACGGAACACGCCATCTCCGCCGCGCGGGAATCCCTCGCGGCGCTCTGAGTCCCAAGGTAAGAGAGAGATACAGCAATGACCGACAACACCCCCACCGCAGCGCTCTCCGCGCTCGGCGTCAGCATCTGGCTCGATGACCTGTCGCGCGAGCGAATCGCGTCGGGCGGCCTGGCGAAGCTCATCGCCGACCGCAACGTCGTCGGCGTGACCACCAACCCCACGATCTTCGCGAGCGCACTCGCCAAGGGCGAGGCGTACGACGCGCAGGTCGCGGAGCTCGCCGCAGCCGGCAAGTCGGTCACCGACGCCGTGTTCGAGATCACGACCGACGACGTGGCGAACGCCAGCGACATCTTCCGCCCGGTCTACGACTCGACCGGCGGCAAGGACGGCCGCGTCTCGATCGAGGTCGAGCCCGGCCTCGCGCACGACGCCGCGGGCACGATCGCCCAGGCCAAGCAGCTCTGGGCCAAGGTCGACCGCCCCAACGCCATGATCAAGATCCCGGCCACGGTCGAGGGCCTCGAGGCCATCACCGAGACGATCGCCGCCGGCATCAGCGTGAACGTGACGCTGATCTTCAGCCTCGAGCGCCACCGCGAGGTCATCAACGCCTACCTCTCCGGCCTCGAGAAGGCCAAGGATGCCGGGCACGACCTCTCCACCATCCACTCGGTCGCCTCGTTCTTCGTCTCGCGCGTCGACACCGAGATCGACAAGCGCCTGACCGCCCTCGGCACGGATGAGGCGCTGGCGCTGAAGAGCAAGGCCGGCGTCGCGAACGCCCGCCTCGCCTACCAGGCGTTCGAGGAGTCCTTCGCCAGCGAGCGCGCCAAGGGCCTGCTGGCCGCCGGCGCGA
>JAODAU010000098.1 GCA_025463615.1 Microbacteriaceae bacterium
GCGAGGAGCTCTTTCTGCGCCGGCACCTAAACGACGAGGACGAAGGCCAGGCGGATCCACGCCCCCTGTGGCAGCCCTCCGGCGCCGTCTGCGCGTGGCGGCTGGCGCGGTGGCTCAACCACCGGCGCGGTGACCTCGACGGCTACACGCTCGATCACCTCGCCCAGCCGGCGCACCGTTAGCCGGGACGAGCACCGGCCCGCGCGCCCGGTGCGCACCCGCAGCCGGTACAGGTCCGGCGCTCTTGCTACAACGGCAGCGAGAGCGTCAGGGTGGTGCCGGTACCGGCTGCTGCGGAGGTGACGCGCAGATCGCCGCCGGCGATCGTGGCTCGCTCGCGCATCCCGACACGCCGTAGCACCCGCCCGGTGGGGCTGCGCGGTGGCGAAGCCCCGGCCGTTGTCCTCGACGGTCAGGTCAAGCCTCGTGGCGGTAGCGCTCAGCCGCAGGCGGACACGGCCCGCGTGCGCGTGCTTCGCCACCATCGTCAGCGCCTCCTGAGCAACTTCCGGAGAGCTTCGGCATCTACGGCGCCTCCAGCGCCCTGATCGTGCCGCTGATCTCGTCAGCCCGGTGCTCACGTCGTCGACGCGGACCGCGGTCCCGCTGCGCAGCGCCGCACCGGATGTCGAGCCGTCCACCGTCAGGGCCACGCCGGGGATCGGGGCGGCGCTGCCGGCGTGCGTGGCCAGCCGCAGCACGTCGTCGTCGATGAGCCAGATGAGCAGCGAATCCGCATCCACCAAGGAGCGGGCCCGACCGACGATGAGCGTCAGGATCCGGGCGAGATCGGTCTCGTCCCCGAGGGCAAAGGCGATGTTCCGCGCGGCCTCGAGCCGGCCGACGGCGTGCTCAAGCTGCACGCGTCGTCGCTCGGACGTGCCGAACAGACGAGCGTTGTCGATGGCGATCGACGCCCACTCGGCGAGGACGACGATCGCCTCCAGATCGTCGTCGTCGAAGTCGCCGCGGCCCTGCTTCTCCGTGAGGTACAGGTTGCCCCAGGCCTCCTCGCGGATGACGATCGGCGCGCCGAGGAAGCCGGCCATCGGCGGGTGCCCGGGCGGGAAGCCGTACGACCGCGGGTGCTGGGAGACGTCCTGCAGGCGAATCGGCACGGGCTGGTCGATGAGCAGCCCCAGGATCCCGCGGCCACGCGGAAGATGGCCGATGGCTTCGTGCAGCTCGGGCTCCTCTCCCAGCGTCAAGAACTGCGAGAGCTCACGCCGGTGGTCGTCCATGATGCCGAGGGCGGCATATCGTGCGCCGCAGATCTGCCGTCCGGCTTCCAGGATCTGCCGGAGCAGCAGTCGAGATCCAGCTCGGCGGTAAGCGAGCGCCCGATCTGCAGCAGCTGTCGCGAGCGATCCTCACGGCGACGTTCCTGTCGGTCAGCTGGAGCGGATGAGGAGATCCGGCAACCATACGCCGCTCGCCGCGCGGTTCCGAAGCAGCTCTACCGCTCCGTGCCCGCCCGCACAGGCGGGACGGCGAAGGTGATGGTGACCACGCCGCCGTCGCGCGTCTCGCGGTGCACGCCGCGCTCCCGCAACACCGCCAGCATGTCGCCGTTCTCGCACAGCACGTCCGCGAAGATCTCGCGCAGCCCGCGCCGCTCACCTGCGTCGAGCAGGTGTTCCAGCAGCGCTCCGGCGACGCCGTGCCGACGCCACGGGGCAGCGACTTCAAAGGCCATCTCTGCGCGTCCGTCGCCACACGGGATGAGCACGCCGTGCCCGACGGTTTCGTCGCCGGCGAGCGCGAGCAGCCCGATCGCGTCGACGCGGTCGGGGTGCGCCGCCCAGTCCGTCGCGACACCGAGGTCGACGGCGCCGGTGAACCACCTCAGGTAGCTGGATTCGGGGTCAAGCCCGGCCAGCAGCCGTCCCACAGCTGCTTCGTCACCCGGGTGCATCTCCCGGACGCTGATGGCGGGCACGGGGGCGCGCATCAGCGGCTCGACGGCTGAGCGAGATCCGCGAGCGCGTCGTCCGCGCTGACGGAGAGCCACGGCGGCACGGACGCGATCTGCGTTCCTGCGGTGCCCTCGAGCAGACCGGTCAGGTCCGCCAGCCGGCCGATCGCCGCTCGCTTCCCGGTTTCTTCCACGAAGCGACAGACCGCGTCGACCTTGGGCGCCATCGACCCGGCCGCGAAGGTCCGGGCGCGGAGCCACCCTGGGGTCGTCTGGGTGATGGCCTGCTCGTGCGGCGAGCCCCATCCGGTGCTGACGCAGGTCACGTCTGTGGCGAGCACGAGCAGGTCGGCGCCCAGCTCGGCGGCAAGCAGCGCGGAGGAGAGGTCCTTGTCGACCACGGCTTCCACCCCGACCTGTCGCGGGCCCTGCGTGACCACGGGGATGCCGCCGCCGCCCACGCAGACGACGAGGTAGCCGGCGTCGACCAGGGTGCGGATCGGCTTGAGCTCGACGATCGCCCGCGGCTCGGGCGAGGCCACGACGCGCCGCCACCCGTCCCCGTCGGGCTTGATCGCCCACCCGCGGTCGGC
>JAODAU010000109.1 GCA_025463615.1 Microbacteriaceae bacterium
CAACGCGTACCCCGCGACGACCTGGTAGAAGAAAGAGGCTGTCTTGACCGCACGGATCCCCCCGGTTCTCAGACCGGAGCATCCGCTGGCCAGGCCCCTCGCCGGGCTCGTCGCCGAGTTCGGACTCCAGTCCACCGGATCCCTCGACGGCGTCGAGATCACCGGCGTGACCCTGCGCTCGACGGAGGTGCAGCCCGGTGACCTCTATGTCGGCATCCAGGGCGTCAACAGCCACGGCGCGCAGTATGCCGCCGAGGCGGCCGAGGCGGGCGCCGTCGCCGTGATGACGGATGCCGCGGGCGCCGCCCTCGCGGAGGGCTCCGGCCTCCCCGTGGTCATCGTCGACTCACCGCGCGCCGCCCTGGGCGACGTCTCCGCGTGGGTCTACCGCACCAACGAGCACCCGCCGCTGCTGCTCGGCGTGACGGGCACGAACGGCAAGACCTCCACGTCGTACATCGTCGAGGCGATCCTCAAGCAGCTCGGCCTGGTGACCGGCCTCAGCTCGACGGCGGAGCGCCACATCGGCGACCTCACCGTCGTGAGCCGCCTCACCACGCCCGAGGCGAGCGAGATGCACGCCCTGCTGGCCCGCATGCGGGAGAGCGAGGTGCGCGCGGTCGCCGTCGAGGTGAGCGCCCAGGCCCTCAGCCGCAACCGGGTCGACGGCCTGTTCTTCGACGTCGTCGCCTTCACCAACCTCAGCCACGACCACCTCGACGACTACGCCGACATGGACGAGTACTTCGAGGCGAAGGTCGTGTTCTTCGAGCCCGACCGCGGTCGCCGCGGCGTCGTCTCCCTCGACTCGCCGTGGGGCGCGAAGGTCGTGGAGCGCTCGCGCATCCCCGTCACCACCGTCTCCGCCACGCCCGGCGTCGTCGCCGAGTGGAACGCCGAGATCCTCGAGCAGCGCGCCGAGTTCACCCGCTTCCGGCTGACCGGCCCCGAGGGCCGCTCCATCGAGACGAGCGTGCCACTGATCGGCTGGCACATGGCGGCCAACGCAGCGCTGGCGATCGTCATGCTCGTCGAGGCGGGCTTCGAGCTGGAGGCCATCGGCCAGGCCATCGAGGGCGGCATCGACGCCTACCTCCCCGGCCGCACCGAGCGCGTCTCGGGTGACCGCGGGCCGTCGGTATTCGTCGACTTCGGGCACAGCCCCGACGCCTTCCTCAACACCCTCGCCGCCGTGCGCAGCGTCACGCCGGGCCGCGTGATCATGGTCTTCGGCGCCGACGGCGACCGGGATGCCACCAAGCGCCACGAGATGGGCAGGGTCGCGAGCGAATACAGCGACATCCTCGTGATCACCGACCACCACCCGCGCTTCGAAGACCCGGACTCCATCCGCGCCACCCTCATCGAGGGTGCGAACCTGGCCGAGCACCCGGCCGAGCTGCTCGAGGTGAGCCCGCCGGAGCCCGCCATCCGCAAGGCCGTGTCGCTGGCGAAAGAGGGCGACTCCATCCTCTGGGCCGGCCCCGGGCACCAGGACTACCGCGACATCCAGGGCGTGCGCACGCCGTATTCGGCCCGCCAGGAGGCGCGCGACGCGCTCCGCGAAGCGGGCTGGGCGTAGAGCGTGATCGCACTCACCCTGGCCGAGATCGCGGCCGCCGTCGATGGTGTGCTCGCGTCGGGCGACCCCGCGACCGTGGTCGGCGGCGCCGTGGAGACCGACTCGCGGCTCGTGGCGCCCGGTGGCATCTTCTTCGCGCTGCGCGGTGAGACGACCGACGGGCGGCTGTTCGCGGCATCCGCGGTCGAGAACGGCGCCGTGCTCGTCGTCACCGAGCAACAGCTCGAGCTGAATGTCGCCCAGGTCGTCGTCCCGGACGCCCTCGACGCCCTCGCCGCACTCGCCCGCGTCGTCGTGGCCCGCGTTCGCGCCCTCGGCACGCTGCGGGTCGTTGGCATCACCGGCTCCAACGGCAAGACGACCACCAAGAACATGCTGCGCGCGATCCTCGGCGCCCAGGGGCCGACCGTCGCGCCGCAGGGCTCCTACAACAACCAGGTCGGCGCGCCATACACGATGCTGCTCATCGACGAGCAGACGCGGTTCCTCGTCGTCGAGATGGGCGCGAGCGCGGTCGGCGACATCGCCCGCACCATCGGCATCGTCGTGCCCGACATCTCCGTGGTGCTCAAGGTGGGCCTCGCGCACGCCGGCGAGTTCGGCGGCATCGAGCAGACCCAGCGCGCCAAGTCCGAGATCGTCACGCAGCTGCCGTCGGATGCCGTGGCCGTGCTCAACCACGACGACTACCGCGTCGCCGCGATGGCCGCGATCACCGACGCCCGCCCGCTCTGGTTCGGGCTCGACGACGAGGCCGAGGTGCGGGCCACCGACCTGCGTGCGACGCGACTGGGTACCGCCTTCACCGTCGTGACGCCGGCGGGCAGCCGGCCGGTGCTGCTGCGCATCCTGGGCGAGCACCACGTGATGAACGCGCTGGCGGCGACCGCCGTCGCGCTCGAGCTCGGCGTTCCGCTCGACGACATCGTGACCGCCCTCCAGTCCATCGAGCGCGCCGAGCGCTGGCGCATGGAGGTGCTGCAGCCCGGGGGAGACGTGACCGTCATCAACGACGGCTACAACGCCAGCCCCGACTCCACCGCGGCCGCCCTCAAGACCCTCGCGCAGATCGTCGAGCCCGGGCAGCGCTCTGTGGCCGTGCTGGGCGAGATGAACGCGCTGGGCGAATACGCCGACGAGGAGCATGACCGGATCGGGCGGCTGGTCGTGCGCCTCAACATCCAGAAGCTCGTCGTGGTGGGCCACCGCGCGCGGCACATCCACAACGCGGCCGGGCTCGAGGGCTCGTGGGACGGGGAGTCGGTGCTCGTCGAGACGAACGACGAGGCATACGATCTTCTGCGTGACGAACTCCGGGCAGGTGACGTCGTGCTCGTGAAGTCGTCGAACGCCGCGGGCCTGCGCCACCTCGGCGACCGCATCGGGGGTGTGACCCCGTGATCGGCCTGTTGACCGCGGGCGCGGTCTCGATGGTGTTCACGCTCTTCCTCACGCCGCTGTTCGCGAGCACGTTCAAGCGCTTCAAGCTCGGGCAGTTCTTCCGAGCGGACACCCCGACCACCCACATCGTCAAGCGCGGCACGCCCTCCATGGGCGGCATCGTATTCATCACCGCGGCGATCGTCGGGTACTTCGTCGGCCACCTGGTGGGCCGGGATCCGATCTCGGGGTCCGGGCTGCTGGTCATCGGCATGATGGTCGGGCTGGCCGGCGTCGGCTTCGTCGACGACTTCCTCAAGGTGCGCCGGCAGAACAGCCTCGGGCTCGCGCCGCAGTTCAAGATCGCCGGCTCGGTGATCGTGGCGGTGGTGTTCGGCATCCTGTCGCTCACCTACCACGACGCGTTCGGCCACACGCCCGCATCCACCGCGATCTCGTTCGTGCGCAACCTCAACTTCGACTTCGTGACGATCTTCGGCGCGACGGCCGGCATCGTGCTCTTCATCGTCTGGGTGGTGCTCATCACCACGAGCGTCTCCAACGCGGTCAACCTCACCGACGGGCTCGACGGGCTCGCCACCGGCGCCTCGATCTTCGCCATCGGGTCGTACGTGGTGATCGGGTTCTGGCAGTCCAACCAGTCCTGCTACTCGACCACGATCGACCCGGCCAACCTGTTCAAGTGCTACGACGTCTCGCGGCCGCTCGACCTCGCCGTGATCGCGGCGGCCATCGTCGGGTCGCTGATCGGATTCCTCTGGTGGAATACGTCGCCCGCGCAGATCCACATGGGCGACACCGGCTCGTTCGGCCTCGGCGGCGCCCTCGCCGCCCTCGCGATCCTCAGCCGCACCGAGCTGCTCCTCCTGCTCGTCGGCGGCCTGTTCATCATCGTCACCGGCCAGGTGATCATCCAGCGCATCTACTTCAAGGCCACGCGCGGCAGGCGCATCTGGCGAGCGAGCCCGCTTCATCACCACTTCGAGATGAAGGGCTGGGCCGAGGTGACGATCGTGGTGCGGTTCTGGATCATCTCGGGCCTCTTCGTCGCCGCGGGCGTCGGCACGTTCTACCTCGAGTGGCTCGCCCGCACCGCGCAATGAGAGGTCCGGAGCAGGTTGCAGAACTCACCAGCTGGCACTCCGACTGGCGCGGGCTGCGCGTTGTCGTGCTCGGGCTGGGCGTGACCGGGTTCTCGGTGGCCGACACCCTCGCCGAGCTCGGGGCCGAGCTCCTCGTGCTCGCGAACGGGGCGGATGCCGACACCGCCCGCATCCTCGACGTGATCGGTGTGCGCCTCGAGACCGACGACCTCGGGGAGCGGTTCGACGGCTTCGGGCCTGAGCTCGTGGTGGTGTCGCCGGGCTTCCCGCCGCGGCATCCGCTGGTCCGCCGAGCGCTGGATGCCGGGGTCTCGGTCTGGGGCGACGTCGAGCTCGCCTGGCGCCTGCGCGACAAGGTGATGCGCTCGGGGGAGCCGGCGCCGTGGCTCGCCATCACCGGCACGAACGGCAAGACGACGACCGTGCAGCTCACCACCGAGATGCTGGTCGCGGGCGGCCAGCGCGTGATCGCCTGCGGCAACGTCGGCGTGCCCGTGCTCGACGCGATCCGCGACCCGCAGGGGTGGGACGCGCTGGTGGTCGAGCTTTCCAGCTTCCAGCTGCACTACCTCGACAGCATGTCGGCCCACACGGCGGCCTGCCTCAACCTGGCCGACGACCACCTCGACTGGCACGGCTCGGCCCTCGAGTACCGCGACGCGAAAGCGAAGATCTACGAGCGCGCGCGGGTGGCCTGCGTCTACAACGTCGACGACGTGGCGACTCGCGAGATGGTCGAGGAGGCCGACGTGGTGGAGGGCTGCCGCGCGATCGGGTTCACCCGCGGCATCCCCGGGCTCAGCGAGGTCGGGGTCGTCGAGGGCATCCTCGTCGACCGCGCCTTCCACGACGACCGCGACAGCACGGCCCACGAGGTCGTCACGGTGCCCGACCTCGAGCAGGTGGGGCTCGGCTCGCCGCACATGGTGTCGAACGTGCTCGCCGCGACCGCCATCGCGCGGTCGGCGGGCGTGTCGATCGACGACATCCGCACCGCCCTCGCCGCCTTCCGGCTCGACAGCCACCGCACCGAGACGGTCGCGTTCGCCGGCGACGTGCGCTTCGTGGACGACTCGAAGGCCACCAACCCGCACGCGGCGCAGGCCGCGCTCTCCGCGTTCCCGTCGGTGGTCTGGATCGTCGGCGGCCTGTTCAAGGGCGTGGATGTCGACGCCCTCGTCGCCGCGAACGTGCGCCGCCTGCGCGCCGCCGTGCTCATCGGCGCCGACCGTCAAGCTCTGGTTGAAGCTTTCGCGCGACACGCGCCCGAACTCCCGGTGTTCGAGGTCGAGGCAACCGAGACTAAAGGGGTGATGCCGGAGGCCGTGAGGCTTGCGGCGGGGGCCGCGCTGCCGGGTGACACCGTGCTGCTCGCCCCGGCGGCGGCATCCATGGACCAATTCACCGACTACGCGGACCGGGGCAACCGATTCGCCGACGCGGTGCGCGAACGGCTGGAGGGCACGGATGACGACGAGCATTCCGCGA